>CANGAW010000001.1 GCA_947451925.1 Burkholderiales bacterium
GACTATCACTGGTCGTCCCGGCATGCAAGCCGGGACGTGGCCCGAAGGGGGACCCAGCGTCTTTCCTTGTGTGACGAAAAAACGTTTAGACCTGCCCGCATCATTGCATTCAGTTGCAACCCTTGAACTCACGCGCCCGGCAATCTTTCGCCATTTGCATGGATTCCTTGATTTGTTCCGGCGTCATTTTTGCTTCCAGAGTTTCACGGTCATCTTTGGCATTTTTGTCACCGTTGCCGGCGGCCGTCGTCCACCACATATGGGTACGGACAATATCCTGCGTCACGCCATGGCCGTTAAAATAAGCAGCGCCCAAATTGTATTGCGCATTGGTATAACTGTTCAGTGACGCCAGCCGGTACCATTTGACGGCTTCTTCATAAGATTGCGGCACACCTTTTCCAAGGTAATACATCACACCGAGGTTGTACTGCGCTTCCGCGTAATTTTGCTTGGCCGCTAACAGAAAAAATTCCGCAGCCTTATTCAAATCCTCGGCCACGCCCTGCCCGTTGACATATAAAACACCCAGACTTTGCTGAGCCGGCGCAAAACCCTGATCCGCAGCCAGTCGTTCCCACTTCAGAGCCTGGGCAAAGTCTTGCTCGACCCCCGAGCCTTTTTGATATTTCATTCCCAGCGCATGCTGAGCCTGCGCATATTTTTGCTCTGCCGCCAAGCGATACCATTTGACCGCTTCGGCATAATCCTGATTCGCATTGAGACCATATTCGAGCATCACGCCCAGATTGAACTGACTCTTGGCGTCGCCCTTTTCAGCCAGCACTTTATAGCCTTGATAAGCGGTCTCGTAATCGCCGCGCTGACTGGCAGCGAATGCTTCTTCAAAGCTGACTGCTTGCGCCGCAGTTGTCAGGCACAGCAAAAGCGAAAATGCAGTCAGGCCTTTGATGAAATGTGTTTTGCTGGATTGGATCATATTCATTTGTTTTTTTAATTTTGAAATCGAAATTGAAACAGAAAAATGAGAGCACTACCGTACACGATTTTTTCTGCATGATGGCAAGAAGATTGATCAAAAAAATCCGTCGTCCGAACAGAAATTTTCATCTTTCGCAAGCTGCTTGGCGGCTGCATTTTGCCAGACTATAGTAAGCTATTTTTTACTGTATTTGCCGAAAGCCGGATTACGATAAAAAATGCAAATCCATTGTTAATGAGTACACAATAAAATGTGCATCTGCACAAAATAATAAATCATGGAGACAGGCACATGGATAAACAGAGACGGGATTTCGTTCAGATAGGAACAGCCCTTACCCTCGCTTTTAGCGCGGGCATATTAAAACCCTCTGAAGTATTTGGTAAAGAATGGGAAGGCAAACTGCTGGATGCGCAGACGGTGAAAGAAGCCGTGGCTACTCTGGGTGGCGACCTGATCGTCAACAGCACCGGTGTGATTCTCAGCGGGCCGGAGATGGTAGAAAGTGGCTATATCGTGCCCGTATCCTTCGAGAGCAAAATTCCCGGTACCGATTTGATGGCTTTCATGATTCAAAAAAATCCCACGCCCATGTCGGCGATTTTTCTGATTCCACCCGGTACCCAGCCAGCGATTAACACCCGCATCAAGATGGGCGAGACTTCAACCATTTATGGCATCGTACGCGCCAATGGCAATTTTTATGTCGGCAGCACCATGATTAAAGTGCGCGCCGGTGGCGGCGGTTGCGGCTAATTTGCAGTCGTATTGAACACCGACATTCAAACCATTCTGGAGAGTAGCGATGAGCGACCCTATGCGTATCAGAGCAGTACGAAGTAAAGATATTGTTGAAATCAAACTGATGATCAAACACCCGATGGAATCCGGCCTGCGCCGCGACATGAGTGGCAAGCGCGTGCCGGCCAACTTTATCGAAACCCTGGTGGTGCGTTGCAAAGACAAAGTCGTGCTCGACGCTTATCTGGGCATGGCCGTGTCTGAAAACCCGTTCATCACCTTCAATTTTGAAGGTGGACAAGTTGGTGACGTGATTGAAGTCACCTGGACAGACAATTTGCATGCGAGCCGAACGGACACCGCACAAATTGCCTGATACAGAATCCTGAACTGGCCAAAGCTTAGCGCTGCGGCCAGTGGCTGCCTTTACTTGATCTGCGCTGAAAATTGCAACATGAAACCGGCGCCACCGAACACATTGACTTGCAGCTGATTGCCGCCGTCAAAGCGCCAACCGACAGCCGGGATCACACCCAAAGAAAATCCCTTGTAGTTGAACGGCACTTTATCTTCGTAAGGGGCGACATAACCGTAGAGCATGCCGGCTGTCCACTTCACGAACAAATTATCAATGCCCACCACGTTCTTCACGATGCCACCCCAAGGGTAGTAATAGAAGGTGTGCTGACCGAAGGAATTGGAGAAAAAGGCCAGACCGGCCAAAGTGCCATCCTGGCGTTCGCGTTCGGCACCAACCAGCCACACGTACTTGTGTCCGGCGTCACCGGAGTAATGGTAAGAGTAAGGCGAGAACATCGCATGAATATGGTCGCCCGACATTTGGTCCGGATTAAAGCCGTCAAAAAAACCAGGCTGCTTGGCGGCCTCTTGGGCAAACGCCGGTGTCAGCAGCGCATTGAGCAATAAAAACGCGCAAGCCAACAGACCACGAAAAAATCCGTGCATATTTCGTTTCATTCTTGTACTTTCGTCAGCAGCGTCATCCAATAGCGCTGCGCGGGGTGAAAAACCGATGCCAATCGGCCTGAAGAGAAATCCGGTTTTTGCTTGAGCAAGGATTGCCAGGCAGGTTTGGCAAACATCAACTCAGACAATTCGGCGCAAAAGAATAGCATTTGTGTATAGCAACATCAACTAAAATGCTCGCAGAAAATTGCTCCATTTTTCATCTCTTGACAATCTGCTACTTCCCCTATGGTCATGACACTGCTGTCCCCCACCAACAAGCCAAAAAATATCTTTTTGTTACTGTTGTTATTGAGTTCGCTGATTAAAATCTGGCTGGCTACTGCCATTCCGCTGACCGGCGATGAAGCCTATTTTTATCAATGGGGCAAGCAGCTCGACTGGGGCTATTACGACCATCCCCCAATGGGCGGCTGGTTGCTGTGGCTGATGCAAAGTTTTTCTTCTTCTCTGCTCGTGCTGCGCTTGCCGGCGATTTTGTTATGGATTGCGATTGTCTTCGGCATGCAAGATCTGCTGCGCCGCCTGCAGCCGGGTCAGGAAGAAAAAGTCTGGTGGCTGGGCAGTCTGTTTCTGTTGATGCCTTTTACCTGGACGCTGAATTTAGTCACCACCGACACGCCGCTGATTTTTTTCCTGTTTTTCTCTGGCTATGCTTTTCTGCGCGGCGAGCTTGATCAGCGGGTCCGCTGGCACTTTGCCGCCGGCGCTTTGCTTGGTTTAGCGCTGCTGTCCAAATATTTTGCGGGCTTGCTGGCCATTGCTTATGCGGTGTATTTCATTTTCATGGTGCGCACCCGCAGAGCCTGGCTGTCGCTTGCCATCATCGCCTTATGCACCCTGCCCTTCGTTGCCGTCAATCTGGCTTACAACGCCACCCATTGCTGGGAAAACATCCTGTTCAATCTGATTAACCGCAATCAGCATTCGCATTTCTCGCTCACGACCACAGCGGTTTATCTGGCAATGATGGTCTATCTGCTCACGCCCTGGCTGGGATGGCGGCTGCTGAAGAGCGGGCAGTGGCGCACCAACTGGCTGCTGGCCAATTTGTTTGTCTGCCCGTTTGTGCTGTTTTTCCTGTTGTCGTTTTTCAAAACGGTTGGCCTGCACTGGGTACTGGCTTTTCTACCCTTTGTGTTTATGTTCGCAGGATTAGTTATCCATGAGGTCGGCGTATTGAAGAAATTCAGTCGCTGGACTGCGTGGCTGGGCTTGCCGCATATCGTCGCACTCTGTCTGCTGGCCTATCTGCCTAATTCGGTTTGGCAGCACACCAAACTGCACGCCGCCATTGTGATGCACAAGGAAACGCCGCAACTGCTGCAGCGCCTGCAACAAACTATGCCGGCAGATGCAACGCTAATGACGCCTTCTTATTCATCCGCTGCGCTATTGGCCTACTATTTGCAAAAAGAAGTACCGGTGTTTGGACCGGGCAGTTTTCATGCGCGCATGGATGATTCGCGCACAGACTTCAGCCAGTTTCAGGGCCGCCCGATTCGGGTCATGGATGCCAGACCGATCGCTTTGGAAAGCATGGCGCCATTTTTCAAACAAGTCCGTATCAGCAGCATCGAAGTCGATGGCGCCCGCTTCTGGGTTGCCGACGGCAGCGGCTTTGATTTCCCGGCTTATCGCGAACGTATCCTGAAAAAAGCGGCGCAAGATTTTTATCGGATCCCGGCCTTCCTGCCCACCTATGGCTGCAAATTTTTGCAGCAATACGGCTGGTGGCCACCGCGGCCAATCTGAACGGCTATTTAAACGACCAGCGCTTGTGGCCGAGGTAACTGGTAAACACAGGCACCGCCACACCAACAGCGTGGGCCAGCTCCGGCACCCAGCGCGTAACGTTCAGATAGGGCAGCAGGTAATACGCCAGCCCCATGCTGATGGCCCAGGTTTGCAACACCGCCACCAGATTGACCAGCGTGAAAATAACAGCGCTGCGCCGCATCGATTGCTGGCTGGTTTTAAAGACAAAAATTTTCGCCAGCACAAAAGCCGTAACCATACCGGTCAGGTAAGCCAGGATCACCGCGGTGGAAAAATCCAGCCATTGGTTGTACAAAATACGCGAGCAAAAATTGACTGCCGCCGCAGTGCCACCAGTGAGCAAGAACAGCAGAAACTGACGCGAAAAAAAATGCCGGATCACGCCACGGCCTTGCGTGCCATGTCGCGGCCAAAACCGATGCTCTCAGAGATGCCGCGATCTTCCGGATAATAGTAAGACGTATCGGCAACCCATAAACCCCGTACCGGCAAAGCCACCGGCGGCAACTTGTCCAGATAGCCCGGATCGCAAATCGGCTGCGCATGACGATAGCGACTCGCTCGCATGTCCAGAAAATCTTCATCGCTTAAAGCCGGATTGATTTTCTTGAAATAGCGGCGCACCTTGTCCAAAAATACCTGATCCGGATCGGCAAATTTCGGATGCTCGCCCGGCATATAAAACGGCACGTACACAATATGCTGATCCAGCGGGCGCAGATTCGAATATTCAACCAGACCAGGAATATCCATCTCGGGATCATTCACATTCATCCAGAAATTGTCGCTCAGTGCGCGACGCAATTTGACGATCACGCAGACCACGGCAATATTGTTAACTGCTTTAAATTTTGCCAGCACCTCAGGCGGCAAATCCGGCATCAGTCGAGGCACATACGGCAGCGGAACGGTGCTGATCACTTTGTCGAATGCCTGAAACTGGCCATTGTGTTCCACACCCTTTACCTGACCGGCTTCGATCACCACTTTGCTGACCGCTGTCTTTAAATGAAAGACGCCGCCATGCGCTTCAATATCGGCGCGCATGGCGTTGAGCAAGGTCGCCGAGCCGCCTTCCAGATAGCCGAGCTTTTCGCGAAACAGGCTATAGCGCGAGCGGCCGATGCGGCGAATCCGGCTCCAGATCCATGCCGCCGACAGGTTGCTGGTGTAATCGTAGAACTTATAGTCAAACAAACGCCGCCACAACACTTCATACGCCTCAGCACCGACCCAGCGCTTGATCCAGCCGGTGGCTTCAACATGATCAAGCGGCTTCCAGTTGCGGCGTTTGGTCGACAGAAAAGCATGCAGGCCGTAACGAAATTTGGCGACTAACCCCAGGCCGCGAAAAGTCAGCAGTGCGATCGGATTCCCCCAGGGCTGCAAGCGGTTTTGAAACCAGTAGCCCATACGGGTTTCGACCCAATGCATTTTTTCAGCGATCTGCAATTCATTCAACATCGTCAGAAACGCCGCATCCGAGATGCAGTGGAAATGGTAATAACGCTCAATCGACAAACCGGAAAAATCAAACATTGCAGTCATGCCGCCGACCCGGTCATCTGCTTCAAATACCACCGGTTGATGGCCGTCCCGCGCCAGTTGATAAGCAACCGCCAGCCCCATCGGACCAGCGCCTAATACGGCAATGCGTTGCGCTTTCATTTAAAACTCCAGAACGATGTGGCCATAGGCAGGATCATTGAAGGTTTCATCAATGGCTTGGGCAAAGGGCGTATAGCGAATGCCAAACTGGGCCGGCCAGTCAGTCACTTCGAATTCATCTTTAGCCGACAAGGCTGCCAATTGTTGTGTGGTGAACGGCGGATTTTGATCAAACAATCCCCATAACCAGATCAGCGCATAAAACAAACGGTAAGGAATGTTGACAATCAGCGTGCGCGCATGGGTCGCCCGTTTGATCTCGCGGATGATGTCGATATAGTCGATTTTTTCGTGGCCGGAAATATTGCATATGCCGCTGCGAATCTGGTTTTCCATGCAGCTGATGATGACATTACAAAAATCGCCAACATACAAGGGCTGGCGCATATAACGGCCATGACCGGGAATCGGAAATACCGGCACTTTTTTCATGAAGCGCGACAGCCAGCCCAGATGCTTGCGGTCAAACCAGCCAAACATCAGGGTCGGGCGCAAAACCGGACAGGCAATGCCGCTGGCGAGCACCATGCGCTCCTGTTCTTTTTTGGACTCGGTATAAAAGTCGCTGGCAACCGACTCGACAACCGATGAGCTAATGTGAATCAGCTGACCTACATTGCCGGCCTTGATTGATTCCAGAATGAGGCGTGTCGCGTCAATATTGTTGCGCACGAAATCCTGATAATCATTGCCGCCTATTTGCGCCTGCAGCATCACCACCACATCGGCACTGGCCACTTGTTGTTGCCAGACGCCCGGCTCAGCCAGATCCGCATAGTCGGCCGTCATTGTTGGCTGGACTTTTTTCAGTACCGCCAGATTGGCGCGATGCTTGTCCAGCACGACGATATTGGTGTAGCCCTTAGCCAGCAGGCGCGCCACCAGATTTTGTCCGACCAGCCCTGCGCCACCGGGCAAGACAATTTTTGCATCCTTCTTCATACGGTGCCTCAGATATCGAGCTTATTAAAGACAAAGCCCGGCAGGTGACGAATCACCATCATGATCAGGGCCCATTTCGGCGGCGCATAAATGACCGCTTTGCCGGCCGCCATGCCAGCGACAATGCGCAGCGCACCCTGTTCGGGCGAAGCCAGCCCGCGCTGCGGCAAATGCGCTGTCATCGGTGTGGCCGTTGGTCCCGGTTTGATCAGCACCACCCTGACTTTGCTTTTCGCCAGCCGATGTTGCAGGCCTTGTGCATAGCGTGTCACCAGACCCTTCGCAGCACCATAGACATAATTGGATTTGCGGCCGCGGTCTCCAGCGACCGAGCCTATCAAGGCCAGCGTTCCGCGATTGACCGCTGCCATCTGCGCGGCAAACGCCTCGGCAAACAGCACGGGCGATATGCCATTAATCTCCAGCGCCTCTTTTGCCATTGCCAGCTCATGCTGACAAGCCGCCTGTTCGGGCAAAGAGCCGTGTGCAATCAACACACTGTCAACCGGACCCTGTGTGCAAATCGCTTTCACGGTGTTGGCGATGGCAGCGGCATCCATAAAATCCAGCGTCATTACCTGCACTAGGGTTTGCGGGCTGCGCACTGTCAAATCATCGGCAAGCTCCTGGGTTTTTTGCGCATCGCGTCCGAGCAAAATCAGCTCGGCAGCACCGCTACTGAGCCAGAGACGCGCACAATGAATAGCAATGAGCGAAGTCGCACCGACAATGACGATACGTTTTTTTGAGGCAGTCATCACTTATGTTCCTATCAAACGCCGCGACAAGGCCGAGCTGATGCCGGGGTCGCGGAAGTTTAAAAATTCGGGCAGACGCGGATAGCCGGATTCGAACAAATCACGCGGCATGCGCGCATCCTTGGCCATGTAAATGCGTCCACCCGCTTCGCGCACAATCGCATCGAGCCGCTCGAACAGCCTGTGCGTTTGCGCATTTTTATTCGGAAAATCCAATGCCAGTGTCACACCCGGCTGCGGAAAACTCATCATCCCCGGCGCCTGCCTTTCACCAAAGGTTTTCAGCACGGCCAGAAATGAGCCTTCGCCGCTGCGTGAAATTTCGCGCAACATCGCCGCCACCGCATCAGTCCCCTGTGCACGCGGCACCACGCTCTGATATTGAAAAAATCCCTGCGGCCCGTAGATGCGATTCCATTGCAGCAGGTTGTCAAGCGGGTAAAAAAACGGCTGGTAATGTTGAATGCTGTGACCGGCCTGTCTTTTTTTCAGGTTGAAATACAGCGTATTAAATGGCCGTAACGAGTACGCATTAATCAGGGACACCGGCGGCACAAAAGGCACGCTGCGCTTGTGCGCGGTCTTGGGTAAAGGCCGGTCAACAGCGACTGAATTGGCACGCATGAAAATGCCGCGTCCGCTCGCGGCCAGACAATCAATCCACGACACCGTGTGTTCCCAGCGGGCTTCGGAATCGTCAGCCAGTTGAAAAAACTGATCCAGATTTTCATACGGCAGCGTCTCAACAGTCAGCCAGGGTCCGGCGACTTTGCGCAACTGAATTTCCGCTTCGGTAATCACACCCGTCAGGCCCATGCCACCGACTGTTGCGGCAAACCAGTGCGGCTGCAGATCAGGGCCGCAAGTGATCACAGTGCCATCGGTGCGCGCTAGCACAATACGCTGCACATGGTCACCGAAAGAGCCGGCTGCATGATGGTTTTTGCCATGAATATCATTGGCAATGGCGCCACCGACGGTGACGAATTGGGTGCCCGGCGTCACTGGCAGCATCCAGCCGCGCGGGATCAGCAGCTGCTGTATGTCTTTGAGTAATACACCGGCTTCGCAGCGCAGCCGCCCGCTTTGCGCGTCAAAGGCTATGAAGCGATCCAGCCCTGTCGTTAACCACAACAAGCCCTCCGGATTGAGGCAAACATCGCCGTAACTGCGGCCCATGCCATAGGCCAGACCGGGAGCAGAATTTTTCAGCTGCGCCGCCACCTGTGTGCGCGAAGACAGTCGATGAACAGTATGCTCACAATGACTAAGCCGCCCCCATGAAGACAGCGCTACCACGCCCAGCCCCGGGCGCCGATGGCCAGCACGATGGCAAAAACCAGACCGGCAAACAGGCTGGCGCGGTCCTTCAGCGCAAACACCAAGGGGTCATCATGCATATTGCCGCGGTGCGCCTGCATCCACATCCAGCTGACCCAGAACAGCATCACCGGCACCGCACCCCAGACCACTTCGGGGCTGCGATACAGCTTCACCACGGCGTCGCTGTTGAGATAAAGCGCTAGCACCAGCACGGCGGCATAACCCGATGTCACGCCCAGGGTTTGCACCAATGGCGCATCGCTGGTGGTGTAACCGCGGCCATGCGTCTTGTGCCGGCCCTGCAAAATTTGTACTTCCAGTTCGGCATAGCGCTTGACGAAGGCCAGCGACAAAAATAAAAATACCGAAAAGGCCAATAACCAGAATGACAAAGGCAAACCGGCAGCGGCCGCGCCGGCAATGATGCGTATCGTATAGAGCATGGCCAGTGCCAGACAATCGAGCAAAACCAGTCGCTTTAATCCCAGCGAATAGGCGCAGGTCAGCACAAAATAAAACAGCAGCCAGTTCAGAAATAAAGGCCCGACCTGCGCGGCCATCCACAGGCCACCCGTCAGCAGCAAGGGCGCCAGCAAGACGCCACTGACTACCGGCAGTGAGCCGGCAGCAAAAGGGCGTGTGCGTTTGCGCGGATGCTGACGGTCGCTGTCGAGATCAATCAAATCATTGCCGATATAGACCGCCGACGCGCACAGGCTGAAAGCAACAAACGCCAGCAACAAGGCGCCGATATTGTGCCAGTCAAGACTCTGGTGGGCGGCCAGCAAGGGCACAAACAGCAGACAATTTTTCATCCACTGATGCACGCGCAGGCTGCGACGCCAGACCGGCAAACCAGCAGCGGGCGTCGGAAAAGTTTGTTCTATTTCGCAGCACGAGGCCGCGGCTTTGGCCAATGACGCTGACGCATTGACCACCACTGCACGGCGGGCCAGCTGCCACACAGCCAGGTCTGGCTGGGCGTTGCCGGCGTAATCAAAGCCACCCAAACCAAAACGTGCGGCCAATGCTGCGGCCTTGTTTTTGCCGGCCAGATTCAGCACGCCATCGCTGGCCATGACTTCGGAAAAAATGCCCAAATGCGCGGCCACGGCATTGGCCATGGACTGATCCGACGCCGTGCACAAAATCAGGGTGCGGCCTGACGCATGCTGTTGCTTTAACCAGCTTAAAAATTCTTGATGATACGGCAGCGTAGCGGCGTCAAAACAGGAAAGCGCCGCGAGATGTTTCTTTAACGCGGCTTTGCCGCGCGCCAGCCATGCTGGAATGCGCAACAAAGCCAGCGGCTGGTCACGCAAGGCGCGCAGCGCTGCTTCATGAAGGGTATCCGTCAGAATCAGCGTGCCGTCCAGATCAACGACAAGGGGGTGAGCGGTCAAGGAAGGAAACTCCGTGCAGACAACAAGCCAAAAGAGAAATCGGAAATCGACACTATTGTAATAGAGCTGATTTGCCGGCCTGACCTTGTTAAAAAAAAAGCCGCCCGCCCGAACAGGCAAGCGGCCTTACTCACTGATGCATGTCTTATCGCTGCGACACCGCGTCCGCCACGGCCAGCGCGGTCATGTTGACAATCCGTCGCACCGTTGCCGATGGGGTCAGGATGTGAACCGGTTTGGCGCAACCGAGCAAGATCGGGCCAATGGCAATACCGTTACCGGAAGCGACTTTCAACAAGTTGTAGGCAATGTTGGCGGCATCGATATTGGGCATCACCAGCAAATTGGCGTCACCCTTCAAGCGGGTGTCCGGCATCGTGTGCCTGAGCAGGTTGGCGTCGAGTGCGGAGTCGCCGTGCATTTCACCGTCGACTTCCAGATCCGGCGCACGTTGCTGAATCAGCGCCAGTGCTGCCCGCATTTTTTGCGCCGACTCGCTATTGCTGGAGCCGAAATTCGAGTGCGACAGCAAGGCCGCACGCGGATGCAAACCGAAACGGCGCATTTCTTCTGCCGCCAGAATGGTAATTTCAGCCAGCTGCTCGGCGCTCGGGTTTTCATTAACGTGGGTGTCAACCAGCACGATCTGGCGGTCGGACAAAATCAGGCCGTTCATCGCGGCATAGGTATGCACCCCTGCGCGCTTGCCCAAGACCTGATCAATGTAATCCAGATGCAGGTTGGTGTTGCCGTAGGTGCCGCAGATCATGCCGTCGGCGTCACCCTTGTGAATGGCCATCGCGCCGATCAGGGTATGACGGCGACGCATTTCCAGCTTGGCGTATTGCTCGGTAATGCCTTTGCGCATCGTCATCGCCAGATAGGCTTCCCAGTACGAACGATACCGATCGTCATGCTCAGGATTGATGATGTCGAAATCAATTTCAGGACGCAAACGCAGGCCATATTTGTCGATGCGTTGGGCCAGCACGGCTGGACGGCCAATCAGGGTCGGCTTGGCCAGACCTTCGTCGACCACCACTTGCACGGCGCGCAGCACACGTTCTTCTTCGCCTTCGGCAAAGACAATGCGTTTTTTACTGGCCGGGGCTTTTTTCGCCAGTGCAAACACCGGCTTCATGAAGCTGCCGCTGCGGTAAACGAATTGTTCGAGCTTGTCGGTGTATGCCGCCATGTCCTTGATCGGACGCAGCGCCACGCCGGACAGCTCGGCGGCACGGGCTACAGCCGGCGCAATCTTCATCATCAGGCGCGGATCGAAAGGCTTGGGAATCAGATAGTCAGGGCCGAACGACAAATTGGTAATGCCGTAAGTCGTGGCCACCACATCGGACTGTTCTGCCTGCGCCAGATCGGCAATCGCATGCACAGTGGCGATTTCCATCTGGCGGGTAATGGTGGTGGCGCCGCAATCGAGCGCGCCACGGAAAATATACGGAAAGCACAAGACGTTATTGACCTGATTCGGATAATCCGAACGGCCTGTTGCAATCACCGCGTCGTCGCGGACTTCGCGCACTTCTTCGGGCAATATTTCCGGCGTCGGGTTGGCCAGTGCCAGAACCAGAGGACGCGGTGCCATCGCACGCACCATCTCGGGTTTCAAGACACCGCCGGCTGACAGACCGAGGAAAATATCGGCGCCGGGAATGACTTCAGCCAGCGTGCGGGCTGTGGTGTCTTGCGCAAAACGTTCTTTATCCGGGTCCATCAGTTCAACCCGGCCTTTGTAGACCACACCAGCCAGATCGGTGACGAAAATATTTTCAATCGGGAAGCCCAGATCAACGATCAGATCCAGACAAGCCAGTGCGGCGGCACCGGCACCGGACACCACCAGTTTGCAATGCTGCATGTCCTTGCCGACGACTTTCATGCCGTTCATGATGGCGGCGCCAACGATGATGGCGGTGCCGTGCTGGTCATCATGAAAGACCGGAATTTTCATCCGGTCGCGCAGTTTGCGCTCAATGTAGAAGCACTCGGGCGCCTTGATGTCTTCCAGGTTAATGCCGCCAAAGGTTGGCTCCAGCGCGGCGATGATGTCGCATAATTTATCGGGGTCGTTTTCATTGACCTCAATATCGAACACATCAATACCGGCAAACTTCTTGAATAAGACGCCCTTGCCTTCCATGACCGGCTTGGCAGCGAGCGGGCCAATATTGCCCAGGCCAAGCACGGCCGTGCCATTAGTAATGACCGCCACCAGATTACCGCGGGCGGTATACCGGAAAGCATTGGTCGGGTCGGCGACGATTTCTTCGCAGGCAGCCGCGACGCCCGGCGAATAGGCCAGCGCCAGATCATGCTGATTGGTCAGCTGCTTGGTTGGTGTGACGCTAATTTTGCCTGGGGTAGGGAATTCGTGATATTCGAGCGCAGCTTGACGAAATTGCTGGCGAAGTTCTTTGGCGTTGTCTGAATCCATTGTGGAGAGCTTTCTGTGATGCTTGCATGACGCGAGGGGTGAATTTTAGCAGAGACGACCTTAATGCTCGTCAATCGAAATAACAATCGAATAGCGGCCCAGTCAGCGAGGCCAGTGCATTGGGTACAATCCAGCCATGTTGTCAGAATTTGATTTGATTGCCCGTTACTTTACCCGCCCACCCCGTGCAGACGGGCCGGTGCGTCTGGGCGTGGGCGATGATTGCGCGCTGTTATCCGTGACACCCGGTCAGGAACTGGCCGTCTCTACCGACATGCTGGTCGAAGGCCGGCATTTTTTTGCTGGCGCTGATCCTGCCGCACTGGGATATAAATCACTGGCCGTCAATTTATCGGATCTTGCAGCCATCGGTGCACGCCCGCTGGGCTTCACGCTGGCGCTGGCACTGCCCGCTGTGGACGAACCCTGGCTGGCGGCGTTTTCTGATGGCATGCTGGCGCTGGCAGACGAACAAGGTATCGAGCTGATCGGCGGCGACACCACCAAAGGACCACTGACTATCAGCATTACCGTCATGGGCGAAGTCAGCAGCGTGGCAGCACTGCGTCGCAACGCGGCGCAGACGGGTGACGATCTCTGGGTTTCGGGCACGCTGGGCGATGCCAGACTGGCGCTGGCTGCATTACAGGGCAAGTTACCACTGACTCCGTCCGAGCTGGACGCCGCTGCCGTGCGTTTGCACCGGCCGGCACCAAGGCTGGCGCTCGGCATGGCGCTGCGCGGTATTGCCAATGCGGCCATTGATGTCTCGGACGGTCTCCTGGGCGACCTTGGGCACATCCTGCAGCGCTCCAGACGCGGTGCTGTAATAGATGCCGATGCCCTGCCCTTCGGACCGGTTCTGGCCAAAAGTCAGTCACTGCAAGTACAACGTGAATTTGCGCTCAACGGCGGCGACGATTACGAGCTGTGCTTTACCGCACCGGTGACAAAACGTCAGGCCGTACTGGCCGCAGGGATCAGCTGCCAGACTGCGCTGCGCTGTATCGGCAGCATCAGCAGCGACGTGACTTTGCAAATTACCGACGCTGCTGGCAAAAGCCTGCACATTCCCTCTCACTCTTTCGATCATTTCAGTCCTTCATGACCACTCTGGAATCAGGCCAAACTGCACAAATCAGCCAGCCAACTGCACGCTTCATGCTTGCCCACCCCGCGCATTTGCTCGCGCTTGGCTTTGGCAGCGGCTTAGCGCGCATCATGCCCGGCACTGCCGGCAGCTTACTGGGCTGGCTGTCCTTTAATGTGCTGTCAAACCGCTGGCCCGAGAACTTTTCGCCGCTGAACTGGGCGCTGCTGATCGTAGCCGGCTTCGTCATCGGCATCTGGGCTTGTGAAAAAACCGGACGCGACATGGGCATTGCCGACCATGGCAGCATGGTGTGGGATGAAATCATTGCCATATGGCTGGTGCTCTTATTCGTTACGCCGGCAGACTTCCGCATGCAATGCGCGGCCTTTGTGCTGTTTCGCTTTTTTGACATGCTCAAGCCGCCACCGATTCGCCAGTTCGAGCGCCGCTTCAAAGGCGGCTTCGGCGTGATGGCCGACGATATCTTGGCCGCATTTTTTAGCTTATTGGTGCTTGCTTTGTGGCGCTTGGCGTGAAATCCTGAAACCCTTACCGGATGTTTAACGGATAGAACGAGGAGAACACCATGGAAGAGCTCAGAACACTGGCCGAAGAAGTGGGTATCGCACTGCAAAAAAAACGCTGGCTGCTCAGCACCGCAGAGTCAGTCACAGGTGGTGGCATTGCACAGGCCATCACCGACATTGCCGGTTCATCGGAATGGTTCGATTGCGGCTATGTCACTTACTCCAACGCCTCCAAAACCGAATGCCTTGATGTCTCTGCCGCACTGATTGCGCAGCACGGCGCCGTCAGTGAAGAAGTCGCTGGTGAAATGGCCAAAGGCGCGCTGGCTAATAGCGACGCCCATATCAGCCTGTCGACCACCGGCATTGCCGGACCGGCAGGCGCCGTGCCCGGCAAGCCAGTCGGTACCGTCTGCTTTGGCTGGACAGTGGCGAACGCCGTGCACACCGAGCGACTGGTATTTGGCGGCGACCGCGATGCGGTGCGCAGGCAAACCGCCATTCATGCCCTGCAGGGTTTACTACGTTTCATGGAGCAGCATTAATGTTTGAACAATTCACTCTGGCGCAACGCCAAGTCAATGGCGTGCGTATCAATTTTCGACAAGGCGGCAAGGGGCCGCCTTTGCTGCTGTTGCACGGCTACCCGCAAACGCATGTGATCTGGCACAAACTGGCCGACCAGCTGGCGCAGCATTTCACGCTGGTGATGCCGGATTTGCGCGGCTATGGCGATTCGGAAAAACCGCGCGGCAGTGCCGGCCATGAAAATTATTCCAAAAGAGTGATGGCGCAAGACATGGTGTCCCTGATGCAGACACTGGGCTATGACAACTTTGCGCTATGCGGTCATGATCGCGGCGGACGGGTTGCGCACCGACTGGTGCTGGATCATCAGGCTTGTGTGAACAAGCTGATGATTGTTGATATCTCGCCCACGCGCACCATGTTCGAAGCGACAGATCAGCGTTTTGCACAAGTTTATTACCACTGGTTTTTCCTGTCCCAGCCCTACCCGCTGCCAGAGACTTTAATTGGCAACAACGCTGAATTTTTCATCAATTATTCGCTAGGCAGTCTGGGCTCGAACGGCAGCACCGATTTCTTTACGCCGGAAGCACTCGCCCAATACCGCCGCTGTTTCTGTGACCCGGCGATGATTCATGCCGGCTGCGAAGATTATCGCGCTGCGACCACCATCGACCTGCTGCATGATCAGGATCACGAGCACAATAAAATTGCCTGTCCCCTGCATGTGGTGTGGGGTGAAAACGGCGTAGTCGGCAAACTGTTTTCACCGATTTCGGACTGGCAGGAAAAGAGTCTGAGTACGGTGACAGGCAAGGCCTTGCCGGCGGGGCATTTCATTCCGGACCAGGCACCGGAATTACTGCTGGAGGAAATGATGGGATTTTTTTCTGGGGCGCAGTGAAGGCAAGCTCATGCACATTTCCGCTGTCGTCACTTGCCTGTGACGACGGTCGTAGTGTGAAGTGCGTCTCAAACCCTACTGACGTTCCAGCGCAGGCTGGAACCCAGTGACTTTCGTTAATCACGAAAATGTTTCTTCGACCTCAAATTTCCTACGCCACTACACGCGTACGAAAGCGATTAATCGCATCCCGCGTCTCCAGCGCCACGCGCGCTGCAGCCTGCGCAAAGTCTTCTTCACCCACAGTCCCGGCATACAAAATCGCCCGCGATGAATTAATCATCATGCCGGCGCCTGTTGCACTTTGACCGGCCTGAACGGTCGCTTCAATATCGCCACCCTGGGCGCCAATTCCCGGCACCAGCAAGGGCATGTCGCCAATGATGTTGCGCACCGCGGCCAATTCTTGCGGGAAGGTCGCGCCGACCACCAAACCGCACTGACCATTACGATTCCATTTTTCTGCCACCAGTCGCGCCACATGCTGATACAGCGGCTGACCATCGACTTGCAAAAACTGCAGATCCGAACCACCCGGGTTGGAGGTGCGGCACAACACGATGGCACCGCGGTCACTCCACTCCAGATAGGGCGCAACCGAATCAAAACCCATATAGGGATTGACCGTCACTGCATCAGCACCATAACGCTCAAAGGCCTCACGCGCATATTGCTCAGCGGTGGCGCCGATGTCGCCGCGTTTGGCGTCCAGCACAATCGGCAGATGGGGATAGGTTTGTCGCAAGTAATCGCACACAGCCTGCAACTGCTCTTCGGCGGCAATCGCAGCGAAGTAAGCAATTTGCGGCTTGAAGGCGCAGGCAAAACCGGCGGTGGCGTCAATGATGGCTTTGCAAAACAAAAAAATGGCATCGCTCTTGCCTTGTAAGGCGGCCGGAAATTTGGCGATATCGGGATCGAGGCCAACGCATAAAAGCGAATCATGCCGGCTGCTGACAGCGGCGAGTTTGGCGGTAAAGGTCACGCGAATCTCTTTTCAGTAAAACAGAATGGCAGCATTGTAGCGTGTCATGCTATCGTTTTACGCATGCACAATCTGACTAAAAAAGACTTCATCCTGCTCGCACTACTCACCCTTTCATGGGGCATTAACTGGCCGATCATGAAAATCGGCGTGCTGCATTACCCACCACTGAGCTTTCGAACACTGGGCATGATGGGTGGCCTGATCGCCATCTGGATCGCTGCCCGCGCCCAACACGCGTCGCTGGTCATTCCCAAAGGCGAGCGCATGAGCGTGATCAAACTGGCCATTCCCAATATGCTGGTCTGGCATGCGCTGATCATTGTCGGCGTCAAAATGTTGTCGTCAGGACGGGCAGCCATTCTTGGCTACACCATGCCGGTGTGGGCGGTGCTGGCTGGCTTGCTATTTTTTGGCGACCGCATCAGCCGCAGTGCATTGGTCGGCATAGGTCTGGCCTTCATTGGCGCGATGTTGCTGCTGTCGAGCGAATTTTCCAAACTCTCGGGACAACCGCTGGGCACTATTCTGGTCTTGATTGCGGCCGCTGCCTGGGGCTACGGCACCGTGATGATGAAACGCACCAGCTTAAGCATGCCGACCATTTCACTGACCTTCTGGATGCTGGCCTTTACTACCTGTGTCATGAGCGTGTTGTCGGTGGTGCTCGAAGCCGATCTGATGCGTATGCCGGTCGCTGTGGAATGGGCTGCCATTTTGTATAACGCGATCATCATCTTCGGCTTTGCGCATGTGATCTGGTTTCGGCTGGCGCGCATCCTGCCGCCGGTGGCGTCTAGTCTGTCGGTGATGATGATTCCGGTGCTGGGGGTATTTTCCGGCGCGTGGATACTGGGCGAGACGCCGCACTGGCAAGACTATACGGCGATTGCTTTAATACTGGCGGCTATGTCGACGACACTTTTCAAGCCGCGTATTAACGAAGCCAATACCAAGGCTTAGTAATTCGTTCAGTTATTTTCGAATACCGATTCCAGCATTGCGTCGATTCCCTTGCGCATGGCAGGGCTGTTGGCATTGGCATGATTGACCATGCACACCACGGACAAACGTCGGCCGGAGCGAGCCGTCACATAACCGGCAATGCTGACAACCTCGGCCAGCGTGCCGGTCTTAATATGCGCATGGCCGGCTACACCAAGACTTTGCACACGCCGGCTCATGGTGCCGTCAATGCCAGCAATCGGCAGCGAAGCAAGAAATTCCGGCATGGTCGGCCAGCGCCAGGCACGTCTTAATAATTGCGCCATGCTCAATGCAGTCACCCGCTCTGTGCGCGACAAGCCTGAACCATTTTCCATTACAAAACCGGCGTTCTCTATTTTGGCCATGGCCAGCCATTTGCTGACACGCAAACTGGCCGCTTCAGGCGTGGCAGGCAGCTGACCATGTTCGGCTTCCATACTCAGCAAGAGCTGACGTGCCATGACGTTATTGCTGTTTTTATTCATATCGCGAATGGCTTCAGACAGCGGCATCGACTGCCATTGCAGCAACAGGCGCGCGTCAGCAGGCACGCTGCCTTCACGCGTTACGCCGCTGATGCTGCCACCAAGCTCGCTCCAGATTTGCCGCAGCTCGGCCTCGAAATATTGCACATGATTGAGTTGCGACGCATGAATGGCCAAACGCTGTTCGGCGCAAGAGGCGGCATAGCTGCCGGTAAAGCGCAGCACACTAGCTTCCTGCACCAGACCCAG
Organism: Burkholderiales bacterium; assembly: GCA_947451925.1. Classification (GTDB taxonomy): domain Bacteria; phylum Pseudomonadota; class Gammaproteobacteria; order Burkholderiales; family Burkholderiaceae_D; genus Pernthalerella. The sequence goes on from CANGAW010000001.1 coordinate 18,755, forward strand.
TTGCCGTCGCCAGTCGCCGCAGTCGCCACCGGTCAGAGTCGGCGCAATCACGGCCACACCAAACAAAGCAGGCTCGCTGAAAACAGTTACACGTCGATTGATGGTGTCAGGCATCAGACGCAAATTGACGGCTTTGGCGTCCAGCAGCAAAGCGTCGGGTAATGCGTTGTAGGGTTTATCCGGCTGCGCATCGAAGGCGGGCAGATTTTCCGGCATGGTCTGAAATCGACTGCGGTCGAACACTAAACCGCCACTGATCTCGCGCACGCCCAGCGCGCGCAGGTGACGCAATGCACGCCACAAATCTTCTTGCGCCAGGCGCGGGTCGCCACTGCCTTGAATAATGAGCGGACCTTGCAGTACTTCGTCAGACTGAACACCGTTGGTATAAAAGCGTGTGGTCCAGCGATAGTCAGGCCCCAGCAATTCCAGCGCAGCCTGGGTGGTGACAAGCTTCATGATCGAGGCCGGCTGAAATGGCAAGCTGGCATTGTGCGACACCAGCGGCACGCCATCTTCCAGATCCTGAATCCGCAGCGCCACCGCCGAAGGCGGAATATCGGCTTCTTGCATGGCCCGCGCAAAAGCGGCGGGCAAGCTCGGCGTAGCAACAGGCACGGTGCCGCATGCTGCCAATGCCAGCAGAAGCGCCAGTGCAAACAAGCGTTGCGATACGTATTGAGCGATAAGCATAGAAGGATTATCACATGGCAGGTGACAGATGACCGTCTGCATTGACGTAACAGGGACGATTGCGTAGTCTCGCCCCTCTTATTCTTCACCCTCCACAGACGATGATCCCGTTTATCAGCAGCGAACAAAAACAAACCGAGCTGCCTTTTCCAGGCTTGATCGATGCGCTGCGCACTGCGTTTCAGGAACAAGACCATGCTGATGCCAATGGCGACACTTCACTGGCCAACGTGGGTGGTTGGCCACTGACTTTAGGCCAGACTGCAGCAAGATCGGCGCTGGCTTCGAGCTATCTGTCACGCGCCAATAGCAGGCGGCTGCTGATTATTGGCACCGGTGAGCTGACAGTAGACATGGCCCTGGCCCATAGCGCAGTGCGCTCAATTGAACAAGTCAGCGTATGGGGGCGCACAGCTGAAGAAATCGAACAGACTTTGCTAGCAATCCGCGCAGCAGGACTACCGGAGCACATCCAGCTGACAGCAGCGGGGGATCTGCATGAAGCTTTAATCAGCGTCGACATCGTCTGCGCTATCGGCGCTAAGCAGTCGCCATTGATTGAAGCGGCCTCGGTGTGTCCGGGCACGCATGTCGATCTGATTGGCGGCTCTCAGCTGGACATGCGCGAAGCCGATGATGACTTGATGAGAGATGCCACAATTTTTCTTGACACCCTGGCCGGTGATTTACTGCAGCCGATTGCCACCGGGCTGATCGCTGTCGGGTCGGTGCAAGGCGAGTTAGCGGATCTGGCCTGCGGCCGCCATGCGGGGCGCATCAATAGCTGGCAAGTGACGGTTTTCAAATCGGCAGGCACGGCACTGCATGCTCCCTTGTAAAGAAGGTCCAATGAACGATATAAGAAGTCGGTGATCAGATCAGTTTGGGATAAACCGTAATAATTCGATAAGAGTATTGCGCTAATTGCCAAATTTATTCATAAGCCTCCTTGAAAAAGGGCAGGACCGTCCCTATACTTAGCACTCGCTGACGGAGAGTGCTAACAATTATCCGCCAGCCTGAATTTTCAGTTCCCCGAACGGGCCGCCCGCAATTGCAGGCAGCTCGCCATTTAGTAAATCAATGTATTGTTTTTAAAGGAGTTTTTATGAGCCTTCGTCCTTTGCACGACCGCGTGATTGTTGAGCGCCTCGAACAGGAAACCAAAACCGCATCCGGTATCGTGTTGCCAGAAGCTGCAGCTGAAAAGCCGGATCAGGGCAAAGTACTGGCCATCGGCAATGGCAAGATTCTCGAAGACGGCAAAGTGCGTCCGCTGGATGTGAAAGTCGGCGACACCGTTTTGTTCGGCAAATATTCCGGCCAGACCGTCAAGATCGACGGCAAAGAAGTTCTGGTTATGCGTGAAGAAGACATCATGGCCATCGTCGAAAAGTGACGGTGATGTCCGCGCGCCAGGCGCGCGGCGAACAGCACCGTCATCCCGGCGAAAGCCGGGATCCAGCGGCGTTAACTTTCCAGATTCATCGTAAAAATTCAAGGAGCTATAAACATGGCAGCTAAAGAAGTTATTTTCGGCGACGCAGCACGCGCCAAGATGGTTGAGGGTGTCAACATTCTCGCCAATGCAGTTAAAGTAACTCTGGGCCCTAAAGGCCGTAACGTGGTCCTCGAACGCTCGTTCGGCGCACCAACCGTCACCAAGGACGGCGTATCGGTTGCCAAAGAGATCGAACTCAAAGACAAGCTGATGAACATGGGCGCGCAGATGGTCAAGGAAGTCGCTTCCAAGACTTCTGACAACGCTGGTGACGGCACCACGACCGCTACCGTGCTGGCACAAGCCATCGTTCGCGAAGGCATGAAATTCGTTGCTGCCGGCATGAACCCGATGGATCTGAAACGCGGCATCGACAAGGCCGTTGCTGCCACCGTTGAAGAGCTGAAAAAAATCGCCAAGCCATGCACGACCTCGAAAGAGATCGCTCAAGTCGGCGCCATCTCCGCAAACTCGGACCACTCGATTGGCGAGCGTATCGCTGAAGCGATGGAAAAAGTCGGCAAAGAAGGCGTGATCACGGTTGAAGACGGCAAGTCATTGAACGACGAACTCGACATCGTTGAAGGTATGCAGTTTGACCGCGGCTACCTGTCGCCTTACTTCATCAACAATCCGGACAAGCAAGTTGCATTGCTGGATAACCCGTTCATCCTGCTGTACGACAAAAAAGTTTCCAACCTGCGTGATCTGCTGCCCGTGCTGGAGCAAGTTGCCAAGGCCGGCCGTCCACTGCTGATCATCGCGGAAGATATCGAAGGCGAAGCACTGGCAACTCTGGTGGTCAACAATATCCGCGGCATCCTGAAAACCTGCGCCGTCAAAGCGCCTGGTTTTGGTGACCGTCGTAAAGCCATGCTGGAAGACATCGCTATCCTGACCGGTGGTCAGGTTGTTGCTGAAGAAGTCGGCATGTCGCTGGAAAAAGTCACGCTGGCCGATCTGGGTCAAGCCAAGCGCATCGAAATCGGCAAGGAAAACACCACGCTGATCGACGGTGCTGGTCAGAGCGCTGCAATCGAAGCACGCGTCAAGCAAATCCGTGTGCAAATCGAAGAAGCCACTTCAGACTACGACCGTGAAAAACTGCAAGAGCGCGTAGCCAAGCTGGCTGGCGGCGTTGCTGTCATCAAGGTTGGCGCTGCCACCGAAGTCGAAATGAAAGAAAAGAAAGCCCGCGTTGAAGATGCACTGCACGCTACCCGCGCAGCTGTTGAAGAAGGCATCGTTCCTGGCGGGGGCGTTGCACTCTTGCGCGCACGTGCCAACATCACCGTCAAAGGCGACAATCCTGATCAGGACGCAGGTATCAAGATTGTGTTGCGCGCGATGGAAGAGCCACTACGCATGATCGTGCAAAACGCTGGCGAAGAAGCATCCGTCGTGGTTGCCAAAGTGTTGGAAGGCAAGGGTAACTATGGTTACAACGCAGCCAATGGCACCTACGGCGACATGGTTGAAATGGGCGTGCTGGACCCAGCGAAAGTGACCCGTTCGGCTCTGCAAAATGCAGCGTCTATCGCGTCCCTGATGCTGACCACCGATTGCATGGTCTGTGAATTGTCGGAAGACAAGCCAGCCGGCGGCATGGGTGGTATGGGCGGCATGGGTGGTATGGGCGGTATGGACGGGATGATGTAATTCATCTTTTCTTGTTGCACAAAAAGGCCCGCAGCGATGCGGGCCTTTTTTTTATCGGCTGTTTAATTTAAAACAAATTTACCGCACAAAGCACAGGCGACAACAAGCTACGACGCGCAAAAAATTTTACTCACTCTTCCGCAACTTATAAAAACTGGCCGACTTTCGGCACAGTAAAAATGGAGGAGACCATAATGTTTCACGTGTTAGCCAATGTCAGTGCCAGAACGTCCATCGTTTCACACAGTCGCCAAACTCACCTTGCTTCGAATCCACTCGAACTAATACGGCAACAACTAAAAACACTCAAAGTCGGGCCGCAGTTGCAAATGCAATTGGTTGAGTTGCACGAACAACATCACGAAGAATTAGATCAGTGGAGCCGCGACCAAGCCTCACTCGCCATGCGCCAGCCGCGCTCAATCTATAACGAACACGCGCGACTGGCTGCAGAAGGCTATTGCCTCAACACCGCGATTCATGAAGTCAGCGGATTCTTACTCAAATACGATGTCCGCACTGCCGGTGCGAGCTTGATCGATAGCATCAGCGATTATCATCGACTGATATTGGAAGCCGATTTTCAGCAAGCCTATCGGCAGCTCGACGAACACGGAAAAATGCAGTTGATGATGGCAGTTGAGCCCGGTGTATTAAAAAAATTGGGCATTGAAAATTCCCCTATTTCCGACAGAGTCCTGAACAGGTTCAGCGAAAAAATCCCGCCCAGTTTGTTTCTCACTGAGGCAGAATTTATTGCCGTCATCGATTACCTCAACTCCTCGACCAAATTATTTGCCGCGCTCAATAGCGCTGCAAGACTCAAAGATTTTTACGCACAAGCCTTGTTTGCAGAAACGGTAGCTTGTGTCAGCGCTGAACTCAATGCAGGATTAATCAAATTATGTCTGCATCCCAGCTTTGCACGAACCGATATCACGGTGCACAAGGGTGTCTGCATGAGTAACCAGGCCGGCATCTTTCGCCTGGCCGCACTCGATCATGCCTTAATGCATGACACCAAAATTTATAGCCCGCACACCGTGTCCGCCACCGAAGAGGAAACACAGAGCTATCTGACGACCAAGTCACCGGATATTTACAACGTTGGCTTAAAGGTAAAGATCAAACGTGGCGCAGCACTGGATCATCTGCATGATGCCATCACCCAGGGAGAACATGAGGTGGCGCTACCTGCCGGAGCCAGTTTCAGAGTGACAGGAAAATCCGAGCAGCTCGTCTTCAACAAGCTTGCAGGCTGTGCGGTGCCGACAACCATCTACAGCTTGGAGCAGCTGTAAATTCTTCACACACCTTCTGCGGCCCCAGCGCAGGCTGGGGACCAGTGTCTTTGTTTCTGATTTTGGCGATACAAAAAAAGATATTAAAGCGCAGGCTTCCAGGCAGGCGTACGCTTTTCTATGAATGCCTGCACGCCTTCCAGTGCTGCCTCATCCATCATGTTGCAGGCCATGGTCTGCCCTGCCAATTGGTAAGCCGCATCTATACCCATTTCCAGCTGACGGTAAAATAATTGCTTGCCCATCGCAACTGCCACTGCCGGCTTGGCCAGAATACTGGCTGTGAGTTTGGCAATTTCTGCATCCAGATTTTCAGCAGCCACCACCCGGTTAATCAGGCCGCGTTCGCGTGCCGTATCAGCGTCAATGAATTCACCAGTCAACAGCATTTCCATCGCTTGCTTGCGCGCGATATTGCGCGACAAGCCCACCGATGGCGTTGAACAAAACAAACCGTAGTTAATGCCAGAGACGGCAAATTTTGCTTCACGAGTGGCCACCGCCAAATCGCACATCGCCACTAACTGACAGCCTGCTGCTGTTGCCATTCCCTGCACGCGGGCAATTACGGGCTGCGGCATGCGCTGTATGGTCAGCATCATTTTGCTGCATTGATTAAACAGGGTTTTGTAATAGGCGTCCGAGGGTTCGGCGCGCATCTGCTTCAAATCATGACCGGCACAAAAGGCCTTGCCTTGTGCTGCCAACACCACCACGCGCACCGACGCATCGGCTGCGACCGCATCGAGTTCGTTTTGCAGCGCCGTCATCATTTCAGCAGACAGCGGATTAAATTTTTCACCCCGATTTAAGGTGAGCGTTACAACGCCATCACGCAGGCTGCGCAATACATAGCCGGCATTGGCCGACAACTCTGCTTGGGTCATGTCGTCTCCTCAACAAATTTTTATTGTTTTATTTTTTTATTCGGCTTCTGATTCTTCTTGCTGCTCACCCAGTGAAGGCGGCGGCTGGTAGCTTGCCAGCAGTGCTATGCGACTCTGCGGTGTTTCAAGACTGATGCGCCCGAGCGCGCCGGTACGGTAGTCCTGCAAAAAAATATGCGCGGCTTTTTCATGATCGAATTCACCGCCCTTCAGGCGAAAGCCACGGCGGGTTGCCACGCCCTCAATCACCGCGACTGCATCCATGCCGGCAGTCTTGAAACCATAACGGGCAGCCAGTAAGCCGGGGTAACGCTCCAGCAGCACGCCGGCCAGAAAGGTGGCGACTTCTTCTTCGATCACTGCATTGACACCAATGGCATGGCTGGCCGCTAACATCAGGCCATCACTGGGATGGGCAATCTTGGGCCACAACATGCCGGGGGTGTCGATCAGCACCATATTGTTGCCTAGATAGAGACGTTGCTGCACCTTGGTAATTGCCGGTTCGTCACCGACTTTCGCCACGCGTTTTTTCAGCAAGGCATTCATCAGCGTGGATTTGCCCACGTTAGGAATACCCATGATCATCATGCGCAGCGGCTTCAAGGGCGTGCCGCGATGCGGCGCAATTTTCAGGCATAGCCCGGGGATTTTGTTGACATCTGCCGGATTTTTGCAAGACAGCGCCACCGCATGAACCTGCGGCTGACTACTGTAATGCGCCAGCCAGACTTTGGTGGCCACCGGATCGGAGAGATCGCTTTTGTTGAGTATTTTCAGGCAAGGCCGCTGGCGCGCACGGCGTAGCTCTTCAATCATCGGATTGGCACTGGCTTGCGGCAGCCGGGCGTCGACCACTTCGATCACCAGGTCGACTTTTTCCATGGACTCTGCGGCTTTTTTGCGCGCAGCATTCATGTGACCGGGGAACCATTGAATAGACATGAGGGACTTTGTTATGCAGTAAAGCGCCATTCTACCTGTACGCGCAGTCCTTACGCGGCAGATGCCAGGGTTTTCACATGGGCGGCAACGCTGCGCGCCAGCGCGGACAGGTTATAGCCACCTTCAAGGCAGCTGACAATGCGGCCCTTGGCGTAGGTATCGGCAACTTGCATCAGTTGCGCCGTCATCCACGCGTAGTCGGCTTCGACCAGTCCCATCTGCGCGAGTTCATCTTCACGGTGCGCATCGAAGCCGGCTGAAATAAACAGCATTTGCGGCTGGTGCGCATGCAATGCAGGCAACCACTTCTGCAGCACCAGCTCACGCACGGCGTCACCCCGGCTATACGCTGGCACGGGCACATTGACCAGATTGGCCGGCGTGTCGGCAGGCGCATGCACGCCGCTATACGGGTACAAGGGATGTTGAAAAAAACTCGCCATCAGAATGCGCGGATCATGACGGATCGCTTCTTCAGTGCCATTACCGTGATGGACATCGAAATCAATAATGGCCACCCGCTCCAGTCCGCACACATCCAATGCATGACGGGCGGCGATGGCAATATTATTAAACAGGCAAAAGCCCATCGACGTAGCGGGTGTTGCATGATGGCCGGGCGGCCGGATGGCGCAAAACGCATTGCTGAATTCGCCGGCAATGACGGCTTCTGTCGCCGCCACCGCAGCACCGGCAGCACGTAAGGCCGCTTGCCAGCTATAGGGGTTTAAGGAGGTGTCAGTGTCCAGCGCAAAGTAATCTTGTTGCGTTGCCGGCCCGCCCTGCCGGGGCGCGGGAAGATTGTCGCGTACGCGGGCAATCATCGCCGGCTGATGAACACGGGCGATGTCGGACAAGGCTGCCAGTGGCGCTTCGCAATAGGTCAGCAAAGGCGAGAGTCGGCTGGCAATCAACTGATCTTCAATCGCCTGCAAACGGGCCGGCGCTTCGGGATGCCAGTCACCCATTTCATGGCGCTGACATTCAGCATGCGAATAAATTGCGGTCGTCATTTTTACTCTTTATGCAAATTGGACTGTTCTGCCATCCTCTGCCATCGCAGCCTGATTTTATCTTCGGCCCTTTGAGACGGGAGCAGCCCCTTGTTCTATACTTGCGGCAGATTGTCTTACCTGATTTTCTCCGATTTTCCTGCCCGCCTCATGACTATTCGCCTTCCCTTCCACTTTTTATCCCGATTCTGCCTGATCTTGCTGCTCTTTAGCCTGCCCTTTGAGGCAAATGCTCACGCGCGCAAATCACCGGCCAAAAAAATAAAGGTACACCAGCCTGCGCCAGCCGCCGAAGCCGAATTTACCAATTTTGGTCAATGGCGCGCTGTCGCGGAATTCATTGATCTGATGAGTGAGCGCCATGGCTTTGACCGCGAGGCCTTGCAGATGCAGTTTGGCCGTGCCAATTTTTCCGAAAGTGTGGTCAGGCTGATCAATCCGCCGCCACCCAGCAAAGCCAAAAACTGGACGCTCTACCGGCAGCGCTTTGTCGAGCCCACGCGCATCAACGCCGGTGTCGCCTTCTGGAACGAGTATGCCAGCGCATTGGCGCAAGCCGAAACCCGCTATGGCGTACCGGCCGAAATTATCGTCGGCATTCTTGGCGTCGAAACCTTATATGGAAAAATGACCGGAAAAATTCGGGTCATGGACGCGCTGACCACGCTGGCCTTTGCCTATCCACCAACAGCCAACCGCGAAGAGCGCATGCGTTACTTCCGCGGCGAGCTAGAAGAAACCTTGCTGTTTGCCCGCGACAGTGACATTGATCCTTTCTCGCTGTCTGGCTCGTTTGCCGGCGCCATCGGCTGGCCGCAATTTATGCCAGGCAGTGTGCGCCGTTACGCCGTTGATTTTGACTTCGACGGAAAAATTGATTTACTGAATTCACCCGTCGACGCCATCGGCAGCGTCGCCAATTTTTTGTCCAGGCACGGCTGGCAAAGCGGCTTGCCACTGGTATTTCCGGCAAATGTGTCAACGGATGAGCAAAGCCGCTGGCGCGCGATGCTGGGCCGCAGTCTTGAAGCCCAATATTCGCTAGAAGAATTTATTGCCGAGGGTGTAAGCCTTGATCCAAGCCAGTCAGGCAGCACACCGGCTGAGCTGCGTTTTGGCCTGATTGACTTGCAAAATGGCGAGCAAGCCACGCAGTATTGGCTGGGCACAGCGAATTTTTTTGCCATTGCCAAATATAACCGTAGCTTTTTTTATGCGATGTCGGTCATTGACTTGGGTCAGGCAGTCAGACAGCAACGCACACGATGATAAGCAAACCAGCTGCTAAGCCCGAAGATATCGTTGCCCATACCGAGGCCTGGTTACTGGAAGCTGTCATCGGCCTGAACTTATGCCCTTTTGCAAAATCGGTTCAGGTAAAAAAGCAGATTGCCTATCAGGTCAGCAACGCCACCGACACCGCCAGTCTGTTGGCTGACTTGGCTGCAGCGCTGACATTGCTTGACGAGTCAGAGCCCGAGACGATTGAGACGCTGCTGTTGATTCACCCGTCGGCAATGCGCCATTTTTTGGATTACAACGATTTTCTGTCGCTGGCCGACGCCTTGCTGGAAGACGCCGGTTTAACAGGCGTGTTTCAGATCGCCAGCTTTCACCCTGACTATCAGTTTGCCGGGACCACGCCGGACGACATTACCAATTGCAGCAACCGCTCTCCTTATCCGATGCTGCATTTGCTCAGGGAAGACAGTGTGGAAAAAGCCGTGTCGGCCATGCCAGAGGCCGAACTGATTGTCGAACGTAATCTGGCCACCCTGCGCCAGTTAGGCACACAAGGCTGGCAAGAGCTGCAAGAACGCATACGCCCCTCCTGAGCAGCACAACAGTAGCCACGCTGCCTCATTGATCTAACTTTTCTGCTGCCATTCGAGCGGCAAAATTCTGGCAAACATCCCCTCTTTTCAGGATCAATGTGTAGTTTTTATTTAACAATATATTAATTGTGTCCGTTGATAATTATCAAAACACTATTGCCTGGACTTAACTACAATAAAGTTGTTTTTAAGAAATTATCAATGCAGTGCAATCAGACTTTTAATAATTTCAAAATGAAATATTGCTGAGAGCCTGTTAGTTCATAAAAAAAATCAAATCAATCAATACCTTAAATTCGGCTTCAATCGAAAGACGAATGATTGTCAATATCCTTAAAAAATATTTACTTTATTGGCAACACCAAATAAAATTTGTTAGCATTTTTAAAATAATCATAAGCAAGGATTGAAAAGCTTAGTCAAACGCATATAAAAAATCAGGACTCGGAACTAGGCATCAAGGCACTTACCTTCCCCAATTTTTTGCAATATGGAAGCTTTCATAACATGACGAATCAGTTTGAATATCAAGGCAGCAACCGGCTCGCCGATCAGGTAGCTTACGACCCTAACAACTTGCTTGACTCGTTGATAGAAAAACTCCATTTGAAGAACGATGCGGCATTGTCACGCGCACTGGAAGTCGCACCACCCGTCATTAGCAAAATCCGCCATCGCCGCCTGCCGGTAGGGGCTTCATTGCTCATTCGTATGCATGAAGTCAGCGACCTCAGCATCCGTGATTTGCGTGTTCTGATGGGCGACAGACGAGAGAAATTTCGTATCAGCGACAAACAATTCAAACCAAAACACGCAAACGATATGTAAATACATCGTTTGCTTCGTCAGTGAATATCAAAACGCCTGCCAGATTTATCCGGGCAGGCGTTTTTGCATTGTCAGCAAGGTGTCAAGGCGGCAGCGTCGCACTGTCCTGACGAGGCTCAGGCAGGAAAAACGCCGGTTGACAGGTAACGATCGCCGCGGTCACAGACGATAAAAACAATGGTCGCGTTTTCTGTCGTTTGCGAGATTCGCAACGCAACTTCACAAGCACCGGCAGCAGAGATACCGCAGAAAATACCTTCTTCCACCGCCATTCTGCGCGCCATTTGTTCGGCCACAGCCTGGCTGACATTTTCAACCTGATCCACCCGGCTACGATCAAAAATCTTCGGCAGATATGCCTCGGGCCATTTGCGAATGCCCGGTATTTGCGAACCTTCTTCAGGCTGCGCACCAATGATCTGAATCTGCGCGTTTTGCTCTTTCAGGTAATGCGACACACCCATGATGGTGCCAGTGGTACCCATGGCACTGACAAAATGCGTCACTTTTCCAGCCGTGTCACGCCAGATTTCCGGACCGGTGCCTTCGTAATGCGCACGCGGATTATCGGGGTTGCCAAACTGGTCCAGGATGATGCCTTTGCCATCTTTTTCCATTTGCCCGGCCAGGTCGCGCGCGTATTCCATGCCACCGGCTTTGGGCGTCAAAACAATCTCCGCGCCATAGGCAGCCATACTCTGACGTCGTTCAAGGCTGAGGTTTTCAGGCATCAGCAAAATCATTTTGTAGCCGCGCATTGCCGCCACCATTGCCAGCGCAATACCAGTGTTGCCGCTGGTGGCCTCAATGAGCGTATCGCCCGGCTTGATGTCCCCACGCTCCTCGGCCCCTTTGATCATTGACAGCGCCGGTCTGTCCTTCACTGAGCCGGCCGGGTTGTTACCCTCCATTTTGCCCAGGATAATATTGTTGCGCGCAGCGGCATCCGCACCCGGAAGGCGCTTGAGTTGTACCAGTGGCGTATTGCCAATCAGATCATCGAGTATGGGATAAGACATAAGAGACAGCTTGTTAGCATAAAGGGGCTATTTTAATCGCTGCAGGCAGAGCACGTTGACTGATCAGTCCCATCAGCGCACCCTGCCGGCAAGTATTTCACTTTATGCGAATTATTTTGGCTTTGCGTCGCTGGCCTTGACGGGTTCGGCCTTGATTGGCTTGATTTCCGGTTTGACTTCCGGTTTGGCTGGCTTCTCTGCTTTGCCCGGCTTGGCGGCAGTCATCGCGCCCTGATGCGACTGGCCATTGACCAGCAGACCAGCGGCAGATAATTTGACAGAATTTTTATCACCGATGCCCTTAACCCGTGACTGCAAATCGGCCCAGTCCTTGAAGTTGCCGCCTTTTTTACGCGCATCCAGAATCGCTTTGGAAGTGGCCGGACCTATACCGGTAACGCTATCCAATGCGGCCTGATCAGCCGTATTGATTTCAACAGCGGCAAACGCCGCGCCACAGGCGAAATACAAGCAGCTAAGAACCAAGAGTAAAAGTTTTTTCAACATGGAGATGCTCCTGTCTGAAAGTGTGAAGGTCTGAAGGTTTAAAGGATTGTGAACATGCCGGCACCAGCACAAAGCAGCTGATGCCAGCACCGCTATTAAACGACAGAAAACACGCTTTGTTAAGGCAACAAGAGATGATTAATCTGCATGGTTTGCAATAGGCCGAACAGATTGATTAACGAAGTACTGGCCAACAAACTCAGGCCTGATTCATTACCGAGAGTTCTTCGGTGCGACGGGGTGCATAGCTTTCCCATTGGCCGCAGCCGGGGCATTGCCAGTAAAACTGTCTGGCCTTGAAACCGCAGTGACTGCATTGATAGCGCGCCAGCTTTTGTGCATAACCACCAACGAGATTTTTTATCAGCGATAGTTCGTTGCGCCCTTCCGGCGGCGCATACATCAGTCGGGCTTCGAGTAATTTATCCAGACCGAGCAAGGTCGGTGTGCGACGCAGCTCGTCACTGACCAGCCGGTCGGCGACATCGGGGCCATCAAGCTCAAGCACGGCTTTAAAGGCAACTTCCAGCAAATCGATTGATGGCGCTTCAGCCAGATAGGCCTGCAGCAGGTTGACGCCCTCACGCGGACGATTAACGGAGCGATAGCCCGTCATCAGCCGCTGCGCTACCAGCGCAACATGGGGCACGCTCTGCTGCTCAACCCGCAGCCAGGTGCGCAGCGCGCCTTCGGTGTCGCCCTTGACCAGCAAGGCGTCACCAATGAGAATCATTGCGCGTACATTGCCACGGTCAAAAGACAGCGCTTTTTCCAGCGTGGACAATGCTGCATCAGGGTCGGTGTGAACCAGCGCATCTTCGGCCAGTTCGCAATAAAACTGTGCAATCTGTTTTTGATAAGCGCCGGCACCTGATTCTTGCAATGCGCATGCCGCATCAATGGCGCGGCGCCATTCTTTTTCGCGCTGATAAATTTCGACCAATGCCCGTCGCGAGGCCGTGCCATATTGTGTAGGTGCGAGTTGATTGAAACAGTCCTCGGCCCGATCAAGCAAACCGGCCTTCAGGTAATCCTGCCCCAGTTCATACCTGGCCTGACTGGCAACCTCAAGCGACAGATCCGCGCGCTCGAGCAGGTTTTGATGAACCCGCACCGCACGTTCGATATCGCCACGCTGGCGAAACAGTTTGCCCAACGCGAAATGCAGTTCTGCCGTTTCGGGGTCAAGCCGGGCGATTTCAATAAACAGCTCAATGGCTTTATCCGGCTCTTCGTTGAGCAAGGCATTCAAGCCTTTGTAATAGCTGCGCGGCAGGCTGCGCGACTCTGACACCAGATGACGAATGTCGACGCGGGCAGCAATCCAGCCTAACGCAAAAAAGAAGGGGACAACCAGCAACCACCAGTTTTCAAATTCCATTGCCGTATCCGTTTAACGCTGCGCTGGTTTCACAAGCCCGCCTGCTGAATAACGCTATCGGCAAACGGTGTCTGCAAACGTGCCTGCGCAGCGGATTCCATGGCTTTGAGTTGCTGAGCCAGCAGATTTTTCTGGCGTGTCGCTTCGCGCCGGTAGCGCATCAGGGTGGTTGTCATTGCCAGCACGCCCAGCACGGCACCGAGAATGAAAAAAGCCAGCAACAACAGGATCAGCGGGGATTTTGTCTGCGCGTTCCAAAACAGATGGAGTACGACTTCATCCGTGTTCTTCAACGCAAAGCCAAAGAAAACAAGGAACAGTAAAAAGGCGATTAGTCTGAAAATAATCTTCATGTGGGAGTGTTTGCTTTCACGATCTGGCCAGAAGAATTGTACGCGAAAAAAAACGGCATCCGAAGATGCCGTTTCAATCTGCCAAACCAACTTAGTCGTCCATGATCGGTTGCCCAACCATCGCGTCGACACGTTCACGTAATTCCTTACCGGGTTTGAAGTGCGGTACCCGTTTTTCCGGGACCATCACCGTATCACCCGATTTGGGATTACGCCCTATCCGTGGCGGCCGGCTGTTCAACGCAAAGCTGCCAAAGCCCCGAATCTCAATGCGCTGACCAGACGACAGTGCGTCAGTCATCGCATCAAGCAGGGTCTTGACCGCGAAATCCGCATCTTTTGCAACCAGTTGCGGATAACGCTCAGCCAGACGGGCGATCAGCTCCGACTTTGTCATATGCCGGATCAGTTTTTGTTGTCGAGTTTAGCTTTCAACAAGGCACCCAGACTGGTCGTGCCGGAAGCAGCAGCAGAGTCGTTCGACATCTTTTGCATTGCTTCTGCGGTTTCGACATTGTCTTTGGCTTTGATCGACAGCTGAATGCTACGTGCTTTACGGTCAATATTGAGCACCAGCGCTTCAACGGTGTCGCCTTCTTTCAGATGCGTACCTGCATCTTCAACGCGGTCACGCGAGATTTCGGAAGCGCGCAAATAGCCTTCGACTTCTTCGCTCAAGGTGATCACAGCGCCTTTAGGCTCAACCGATTTCACAACGCCGGTGACCAATGCACCCTTGTCATTCATTGCGCAGTAGTTGTTGAACGGATCGCCTTCGAGTTGCTTGACGCCCAGTGAGACACGCTCACGCTCGACATCAATGGCCAGCACAACGGCTTCCAGATCATCGCCCTTTTTGAAGCGACGTACGGCTTCTTCACCGGTTTCTGTCCATGACAGATCCGACAGATGCACCAGACCGTCGATGTTGCCAGCCAGACCAATGAAGACACCAAAGTCGGTGATCGATTTGATCGCGCCGGAGACTTTGTCACCTTTCTTGTGGGTGATCGCGAAATCATCCCAAGGATTGGCTTTGCACTGTTTCATGCCCAGGCTGATACGGCGACGCTCTTCGTCGATTTCCAGAACCATGACTTCGACTTCATCGCCCAGTTGAACGACTTTGTTCGGTGCGACGTTTTTATTGGTCCAGTCCATTTCGGAGACGTGCACCAGGCCTTCGATGCCCTGCTCGACTTCAACGAATGCGCCGTAGTCGGTGAGGTTGGTGACTTTACCGAACAGACGGGTGTGTTGCGGATAACGACGTGACAGACCGGTCCATGGATCGTCGCCCAGCTGTTTGACACCCAGCGAAACGCGATTTTTTTCCTGATCGTACTTCAAGACCTTGGCCGTGATTTCCTGGCCAACCGTCAGCACTTCTGATGGGTGACGGACACGACGCCATGCCAGGTCGGTGATGTGCAACAGACCATCGATGCCACCCAGATCGACGAATGCGCCATAGTCGGTGATGTTTTTGACGATACCGGTAACAACGGTACCTTCCTTCAGGGTTTCCATCAGCTTCTGACGCTCTTCGCCCATCGATGCTTCGATCACAGCGCGGCGTGACAGCACGACGTTGTTGCGCTTGCGGTCGAGCTTGATGACGCGGAATTCCATCGTCTTGCCTTCGTACGGCGTGGTGTCCTTGACCGGACGGGTATCGACCAGCGAACCCGGCAGGAAGGCACGAATGCCATTGGTCAGGACAGTCAGACCGCCCTTGACCTTGCCATTGACGGTACCGGTAACCAGCTCGCCGGATTCCATGGCTTTTTCCAGCGACAGCCATGAGGCCAGACGCTTGGCTTTATCGCGCGACAGGATGGTGTCGCCAAAGCCGTTTTCCAGCGATTCGATGGCAACGGAGATGAAATCTCCAACGTTGACTTCGAGTTCGCCGTTGTCGTTCTTGAATTCTTCAATGGGAATGAACGCTTCGGATTTGAGGCCGGCGTTCACGATCACGAAATTGTGATCGAGACGAACTACTTCGGCGGAGATCACTTCGCCGGAACGCATATCCTGACGTGACAAAGATTCTGCGAACAGCGCAGCAAAGCTTTCGTTGTCGGATACGACTGGGGAGGTAGCAACAGTAGACATAGTTTTGACAGGTTAGCCAGCCAGCAGCGGAATTGCTGAAGGTCGGGTTAGGGTTTTTCAACACCCTGCAATACATTGCGTAGTACAGGGCACCGGTACTGAAACAACAAAAACAAACAAAAAACAAAATAAAACAAACAACGCCAAACAATTAATTTTGTGATGCGGCCTCGCGATACCAGGCCAGCACCTGCGCCACTGCTGCATCTATCGTCATCAACGACGTATCCAGCAGATGGGCACCTTCGGCCGGTTTCAGAGGCGCTGCCTGACGATTGGTATCGCGGGCGTCGCGTTCTTGCAAATCACGCAAAAGGGCGGTCATATTAGCAGGAAAACCCTTGCCAATCAATTGCTTATATCTTCTTTCGGCCCTTGCTTCGACGCTGGCGGTCAAAAACACTTTGAGTCTGGCCTCGGGGAAAATAACACTGCCCATGTCGCGGCCATCAGCCACCAGCCCCGGCGCCTTCAAAAAACCGTGTTGCAAGCCGACCAGCGCAGCACGCACCGCCGGTAAAGCAGCAATTTTTGATGCCGCTACGCCGACAGCCTCGGCGCGAATCTGGTCACCCACTTCTTGGCCGGATAAAAGAATTTTTTCGCCAATAAATTGCACGTCCAGCCCGGTGGCCAATAGCGCCAGCGCCGCTTCGTCTTGTAAATCTATGCCGTCGTTTATGGCTGAGAGCGCTGTCAACCGGTACAAGGCACCGGAGTCCAGAAAGGCAAAACCGAGCGCTTGCGCCACTAAGGAAGCAACGGTGCCTTTGCCGGACGCAGTCGGTCCGTCAATCGTCACCACCGGAATAGTTAAGGAAGGCATGGGGTCTCAGACGCGCCGGACGATGCCGGCAAATGCTTCAAAATAATCGGGAAAGGTCTTGGCCACGCAACGCGGATCATTGATGCGCACCGTCGTGCCATTACAGGCAGCGCCGTTCAGAGAAGCCAGTGAGAAGCACATCGCCATGCGGTGATCATCATAGGTATCAATAGTGGCCGGCTCCATCGCCATCGGTGGCGTGATGCGGAGATAGTCGCTGCCTTCTTCAACGATTGCGCAGAGTTTGCGCAATTCGGTGGCCATTGCACTCAAGCGATCGGTTTCCTTCACGCGCCAGCTGCCAATGTTGCGCAAGGTGCTGGGGCCGTCGGCATACAAGGCGGCAATGGCAATCGTCATTGCCGCGTCCGGGATGTGGTTGAAGTCAGCATCAATCGCTTTCAGAATGCCGCTGGAACTGGCTTCAATCCAGTTCTCGCCCATCGTGATGTGCGCGCCCATTTGCTCCAGTGCTTCGACAAAACGCACGTCACCCTGAATACTGGAACGACCCACACCTTCTACCCGCACCGGACCACCGGCAATCGCGCCTGCGGCCAGAAAATAAGAGGCCGAGGATGCATCCCCTTCGACATGGATGCTGCCCGGACTTTGATAATGCTGACCCGGCGCAATCGTAAAGGCAGACCAGCCATCGCGCTCGACCGTGACACCAAAACGCTGCATCAGGTTGAGCGTAATTTCAATATAAGGTTTGGAGATCAGCTCACCGATTACGCTGATGGTGAGCGCATGCTCTCGCGCCATTAATGGCGCAGCCATCAGCAAGGCGGTCAGAAACTGACTCGAGACATTGCCGCGCACAGCCATCTGCTGCGGATGAACCAGACCGCGTTCAATATGCAGCGGCGGAAAACCGGGGTTGCCGGTGTAGGTAATATGCGCCCCCACTGCGTTCAAGGCATCAACCAGGTCGCCGATGGGCCGCTCATGCATCCGTGCCACGCCATGAATGGTGTAGTCACCACCCACGACCGCTAAGGCCGCAGTCAGCGGACGGATTGCCGTGCCGGCATTGCCCATAAAAAGATCGGCCACATGCGCAGGAAATACGCCATTGACGCCTTCGATCAAATAATCCTGTGACTCACCGTGCTGTTGCCATTTGACGCCCAGCTTTTGCAAGGCCATCAGCATCACATGGGTATCGTCCGAAGCCAGCAATTCTTTGATTTCGGTGTGGCCCTTGGCCAGTGCCGACAACAGTAAGATCCGGTTTGAAATGCTTTTCGAGCCGGGCAGTCTGACCGTGCCGCTCGCTGCCGCCGCAGGTTTCAGGTCAAGGTAATGCGGGTAGTGTTTCATTAGTCTCCACCCTGCTCTGAGGATCGGTTTTGTTCGGCCGCTTCAATCGCGGATATCCAGTCATGTCTGGCCTTTTGCGCGCGGCCAAATAGCTGCTCCAGCGCCGCACCGTCATTTTCTACCAACATCGTGCGCAGCGATCCCAACTGCGTCAGATACGCGTCAAGTTCCTGCAGCAAAGCTGGCTTGTTGGCCAGACTGATGTCGCGCCACATTTCGGCGGAAGAGCCGGCTATGCGGGTAAAGTCGCGAAAGCCGCTGGCAGCATATTGGAACAGCAAAGCGGCATGCGGTTTGGCAGCAATGTCGTCCACCAGCGCATAAGCGAGCAAGTGCGGCAAATGACTGACCGCCGCAAACACGGCATCATGTTCTTGTGCACTTAAGTGATGAACATGGGCGCCGCATTGTTGCCATGCTGCCTTCACCGTTTCAATTGCTGCAGGCGGATTTTCTTCCAGCGCTGTCAGCACCACTTTTTTACCGACATACAAGTCAGCCAGCGCGGCGTCGGGCCCGTTCTGTTCGCGCCCTGCGATCGGATGACCGGGCACAAACTGTGCAATTTTTTCGCCCAGTGCCGCCCGTGCGGCAGCCACCACGTCGCTCTTGGTACTACCGGCATCGGTGACGACCGTATGCGGCTGCAGATGCGGTTTGATCGCAGCCAGCAAGCTCGCTGTTTGTGCAACGGGGGTGGCAATCAGAATCAGGTCGGCGTCTTGTACTGCTTCAGCAACCGAGGTACTGGCAACATCGATGATGCCGAGTTCCAATGCGCGTTGCAGCGTGGCGCTGCGTCGGCCAACGCCTGTGACGCTTTGCACTACACCCGCTTTTTTCAAGGCCAGGGCGAAGGATCCGCCAATCAGGCCCACACCGAAAATCGTGACTTTATTCAACACCTGTGTCGCCTCTTGCTCATTACGCCAAGGCGTTTTTCAATGCGGCTAGGAAGGCCGCGTTTTCTGCTGGCAGGCCAATCGAGATGCGCAGCCATTGCGGCAATCCGTAGTTGCCAACCGGACGCACGATCACACCTTGCTTAAGCAAGGCCAGATTGACTCGCGCACCGGCACCGTCATCGGTGCCCACCCGAATCAACACAAAATTGCCGGATGAAGGCAGGTACTCAATACCCATTGCGTCGAATGCGGTGGTCAGCTGCTGATAGCCTTCGGCATTGACCTGCGCACTGCGCGCAAGAAAAGCGGTGTCATGCAAGGCGGCGATGGCCGCGGCTTGCGCCAGAGAGTTGACGTTAAATGGCTGACGGATGCGATTGAGCAAATCGGTCAGCGCAGGCTGTGCGATACCAAAACCGATACGCAGGCCGGCCAGACCGTAGGCCTTGGACATGCTGCGCGAGACCAGCAAATTCGGATACTGGCTGACCCACGCCAGCGAATCATAGCGTTGCTGCGGATTCAGATATTCGGTGTACGCCTCGTCGAGCACAATAACCACATGCGCGGGTACGGCGCGGATGAAGGCTTCAATTTCTGCGGCATCAATAAAGGTGCCGGTGGGGTTGTTTGGGTTGGCGACAAAAACCAGTCGCGTATCCGGTGTAATGGCCGCTGCCATGGCTGCCAGATCATGACCAAAATTCACGGCCGGCACGACGATGGCGCGACCGCCAACGGCTTGCGTGGCTAAGGGATAAACCGCAAACGAATACTGCGAATAAACCACTGCCTGCCCGGGCTGAACCAGAGCGTGCGCGGCCAATTCAAGAATGTCATTGCTGCCATTTCCCAGAGTAATGCAATCGGCTGGCACGCCAAATTTTTTGCTGATTGCAGCCTTCAGCTCGAAGCCGTTTGAATCCGGATAGCGGGCAAGATCTGCCATCGCAGCCAGCATGGCCTGTTTTGATGAGTCGGGCATGCCCAGCGGATTTTCGTTGGAAGCCAGCTTCACAATACGGGCTTCATCGAGACCGAATTCGCGAGCGACTTCGGCGATCGGTTTGCCACCCTGGTAGGGCGCTATCGCACGGACGTAATCAGGACCAAATTGAATCGACATAAGTAGAGAAAGAAAAATCAGACAGCAAACGGATAAGAGCCCAGCACTTTGAAAAATGCGGCTCTCGCTTGAAGTTCGGTCAGCGCTTGCGCCACTTTGGCGTCTTGCGCATGGCCTTCGATATCGACGTAAAAATAATATTCCCAGGTGCCGGTGCGCGCCGGACGCGATTCGAAACGCGTCATCGACACGCCATGTTTGGCCAGCGGCGCGAGCAATTCATACACGGCGCCAGGCTGGTTCGGCACCGACAACACCAGTGAAGTCTGATCACGACCGGAAGCACCGGGTGCGAGCGTACCAATGACGGCAAAGCGGGTGCGGTTATGCGGATCATCCTGAATGTGCGCATGCGCAATCGACAAGCCATAACGCGTTGCCGCTCTTTCGCTGGCAATCGCTGCCACAGAAGTATCTTCGCCGGCCAGTCGCGCCGCCTCGCCATTGGATGCCAGCGCCTGCCTCTCTATGGTCGGGTAATGCGCATTAAGCCAGGCCTGACATTGCGCCAAGGCCTGCGAATGGGCACAGATACGGGTGATGCCTTCCATATTGCCGCTGTGGGTCATCAGACTGTGATGCACGGGCAAGGCCAGTTCGCCACTAATGGTCAGGTTGGTTTGCAACAGCAAATCAAGGGTGCGGTTGATGGTGCCTTCGGTAGAATTTTCTATCGGCGCCACGCCAAAATCTGCCGTGCCGGCTTCAACCGAGCGAAACACTTCGTCAATGGATGCGCAAGGCAAGCCGACAACGGCCTGGCCAAATTGCTGCCACACCGCCTGCTCGCTATAGGTTCCGGCCGGCCCGAGAAAAGCCACTGTCACGCGTTTTTCCAGCGCGCGGCAAGCCGACATCACTTCGCGAAAAATCGACTGCAGATCCGACGAAGGCAAAGGACCGGGATTGTTTTGCGCAATACGGGCCAGCACCTGCGCTTCACGCTCAGGCCTAAATACCGGCGCATTGGTTTCGGCCTTCACATGACCGACTTCTTGCGCCACCCTTGCGCGCTGATTCAATAGCGCCAGCAATTGCGTATCGATTGCGTCAATCTGCTCGCGCAGCGGTTGGAGTTTGTCGTCGCTCATGGATGGGATAGGCAATATTTTTATCGTTATGTTCAGGTGACACGAGCAACACGGAAAACGCGGGCAGGCCCGGATTCCGTGTTTTTCCTGCTTGGACTCAGACTTCGGTATCAGCTTCGTCGCCCGCTGCGGCATCATCTTCCGCATCGGCTTCGGCTACACGCTGCAGACCAGACAGCTTGCCGCCATCTTCCACCGCAATCAGGGTCACACCCTGGGTTGCGCGACCCATCTCGCGAATTTCCGAAACACGGGTGCGAATCAGCACGCCACCGGTTGTAATGAGCATGATTTCATCGGCCGGCTCAACTAAGGTCGCAGCCACCACTTTGCCGTTACGCTCACTGGTCTGGATTGCAATCATGCCCTTGGTGCCACGACCATGACGCGTGTACTCTGTAATTGGCGTGCGCTTGCCATAGCCATTTTCGGTTGCCGTCAACACCGACTGCTGCTCGTTTTCAGCGACCAGCAAGGCAATGACTTGCTGCCCTTCTTCCAGACTCATGCCGCGCACACCGCGAGCGGTACGACCCATAGGACGCACATCATTTTCGTCAAAGCGCACTGCTTTGCCCGAATCGGAAAACAGCATCACATCATGCTTGCCATCCGTTAGTGCAGCACCAATCAGGAAGTCACCTTCATCGAGGTCAACAGCAATGATGCCGGCCTTGCGCGGATTACTGAAATCAGACAACGGTGTCTTTTTCACCGTACCAAGGCTGGTCGACATGAAGACATAACGGTCTTGCGGGAACGCGGTGTTGTCACCAAACAGCGGCAGCACCACGGTGATTTTTTCGCCTTCCTGCAGCGGGAACATATTCACGATAGGCTTGCCGCGCGAATTGCGCGAGCCTTGAGGCACTTCCCACACCTTCAACCAATACATGCGGCCACGGTTGGAGAAGCACAGGATGTAATCGTGGGTGTTGGCAACGAAGAGCTGGTCAATCCAGTCATCATCTTTGGTGGCCATTGCCTGCTTGCCACGGCCGCCACGTTTTTGCGCGCGGTATTCTGATATTGGCTGCGCTTTCATATAACCGGAATGCGACAGCGTGACCACCATGTCTTGCGGTGTGATCAGATCTTCGGTGCCCAGATCGGTTGCATTAAGTTCGATGTGCGAGCGGCGCTTGTCTTTGTTGCCTTCGCCGTATTCATTTTTGGCTGCAATCAGCTCGTCGCTGATGATGGTGGTAACGCGATCAGGGCGCGACAAAATGTCGAGCAAATCAGCGATTTCAGACATCACTTCTTTGTACTCATTCACGATTTTGTCTTGCTCAAGACCAGTCAGGCGCTGCAAACGCATTTGCAGAATTTCCTGCGCCTGATCCTCTGACAGCTTGTACATGCCGTCGGCTTGCAAGCCATAATGCAGCGGCAGATTTTCAGGCCGGAAGGCTTCGATGCCGCCGACATTATCGGCGCCGGTACGGGCCAGCATTTCACGAACCATCGACGAATCCCATGCGCGCGCAATCAGCTCGGCCTTGGCAATCGGTGGTGTTGGTGCCGCCTTGATGATGGCAATGAATTCATCGATATTAGCCAGTGCCACTGCCAGACCTTCGAGCACATGACCGCGCTCGCGGGCTTTGCGCAATTCGTACACGGTACGACGTGTCACGACTTCACGACGATGCGACAGGAAGCATTCCAGCATCTGCTTGAGGTTGAGCAGTTTGGGCTGGCCATCCACCAGCGCCACCATGTTCATGCCGAAGGTGTCTTGCAGCTGGGTTTGCTTGTAGAGATTGTTAAGCACGACTTCTGCGACTTCGCCACGCTTTAGCTCGATGACCACGCGCATGCCGGACTTGTCGGACTCGTCACGGATATCTGAAATGCCGTCGAGCTTTTTGTCGCGCACTAATTCAGCGATGCGCTCGAGCATGGATTTTTTATTGACCTGATACGGCAGTTCGTCAACGATGATGGCAGTGCGGTGTTCTTTACCGTACTCTTCAAAGTGCGTTTTACCGCGCATGATCAGACGACCACGGCCAGTGCGATAACCATCGCGTACACCAGAGACGCCATAAATAATGCCGGCAGTCGGAAAGTCCGGGGCCGGAATGATTTCAATCAGTTCATCAACGGTACAAGTCGGGCTTTGCAGCACATGCAGTGCGCCGTCAATGACTTCGGTGATGTTATGCGGCGGGATATTGGTTGCCATACCAACGGCGATACCGGATGAACCATTGATCAGCAGGTTAGGAATGCGGGTTGGCAGTACTGACGGTTCTTTTTCTTTGCCGTCATAGTTAGGCACAAAATCAACAGTGTCTTTTTCAATATCGGCCAACAGCTCGCTGGCGATTTTATCCAGACGGCACTCGGTGTAACGCATCGCTGCTGCGTTGTCGCCGTCAATCGAGCCGAAGTTGCCCTGACCATCGACGAGCGTGTAGCGCAGCGAGAAGTCCTGCGCCATACGCACCAGCGTGTCGTAAATCGCCTGGTCGCCATGGGGATGGTACTTACCCATCACTTCACCAACCACACGGGCGCACTTTACATAGGGCCTGTTCCAGACGTTGTTCGTTTCGTGCATCGCAAACAGCACGCGCCGGTGCACCGGCTTCAATCCATCACGGACATCTGGCAGAGCACGCCCGACAATAACGCTCATCGCGTAATCGAGGTAACTCTTGCGCATTTCCTCTTCAAGGGAAATGGGGATGGTTTCTTTTGCGAATTGATCCATTGGCTGACCGGTAAGTTAAGACAAATAATGCTTGCGCAAGCTGTAGCGAGCCATATAGGCGGCACAGTTCATTAACCCCAAATTTTACCACGCGGACTCTGTCAGACCGCGCCTGAATCAAAGCGGCGCAAACGGCCACCACCACCTTTGCGATCCGGCCCGGATTGCTTCGGCTGTCCTATTTGATTTTTAACAATGCCTGCTTCCCAAGCCCCTGCCAAACTTATTCGGCTCATCAAAATGCAGACAATGCAGCTAGAGTGCATCTCAGAATTTAACGCCAACATCAGAAATCGAACAACCTGGAGAGAAAAATGGCAAGTCCATCATCTGTCGCAGTAGCGCTCCTGTCTTTGCTGGCGACGCAAGCCTTTGCAGCAGAAACGAACCCTCCGTCAGTCATGAACAACCCGGGCTATCTGGCTGATTCAGCCGGCAATGCTGTTTTTAGCAGTGCCGGGGACTGCTGGCACACAGGCAGCTGGACTCCTTCGCTGGCCAACGTTGTCGGTTGCGACGGAGTCATGGCCAAGGCCATGCCGGTTGCAGTCCCGGCGCCACAACCAGAGCCGCCGCCGCCAAGCGCCGCCCCAACACCAGCCCCTGCACCCATTCCCGTCAAACCTGAACCAGTCTCGGAAAAAGTCACCTTTCAGGCAGATACCTTGTTTGACTTTGATAAATCCATATTAAAAGAAGAAGGGAAAAAAACTCTGACTGAATTGGCAAACCGGCTTGGAAGCATGAAGGTGGAGGTGGTCCTGGCAGTCGGCCATACGGATGCAGTCGGATCAAATGAGTACAACCAAAAACTGTCCCTGCGCAGGGCCGCAGCGGTAAAAGAATTTTTACTTTCCAAGTCGCTGCCCGCCGACAAGATCTACGTTCAGGGAAAAGGAGAGTCGCAGCCAGTGGCAAGCAATAAAACCAAAGACGGTCGCGCTAAAAATCGCCGGGTAGACGTAGAAATCGTTGGGGTACGTACAAAATAATTACGCATAGAATTTAAAAGCATTACTCTTTTTAACTAAAATGGCCAGACAGCCGAAATTAATCGGTTGCCTGGCCATTTTCATTGCAGGGACATAATGCAGATTTAGGCCGGTACCTAGCCTGATACTTAGCCTGTGTTTTTAAAAATCGTTATAGCATAAAACAGAAAGTTCTATTGTTTTCGAGATATAAGGCAACAAAACAGGGTAAAATGGTGTTCGATTTGCATTTCTTTATGGAAATTTTATTGAATATTCATAATTTGCAAATTTAAAATATATCGCCCTGCCAGCACTCTCTAGGAATCAATTAATTATGAAAAGTACTCTTCGCGCTGTAAGCATGTTTATCGCATTGGCCTTGACGGGCGTATTCGCTCAGGCTGGTCAAGTAGCACCAAACGGATATCTGAGCGACTCTGATAAAGACGTCGTCAAAAGCGGTACTGGCCTTTGCTGGCATACCGGATACTGGACACCAGCAGATGCAATCGCTGGTTGCGACGGCGTTCTGGCTAAAGCACCTGCAGCAGCTAATGCTTCTTCGGCAGCAGCCGCAGCCCCAGCTGCAGCAGCTGGCGCAGACGTCAAACCAGCAACAGCAGCCGCTGGTTCAGCTGTTACGGCCTCTAAAGTAACCTTTGAAACAGATACCTTCTTCGCTTTCGACAAAGCCGTTCTGCAACCAGCTGGCAAAGCGAAACTGGAAGATCTGGTTTCAAAATTGCAAGGCACTGATATTGAAGTTGTGGTTGCAACCGGCCACACCGACTCTATCGGCAGCGACGCTTACAATCAAAAATTGTCAATGCGCCGTGCCAATGCAGTCAGAGCCTTTCTGATTTCCAAAGGTCTGCCAGCAAATCGCGTTTTTGCTGAAGGCAAAGGCGAAAAGCAGCCAGTGGCCAGCAACAAAACCGCTGACGGACGTGCAAAAAACCGTCGCGTTGAAGTTGAAGTGGTTGGCAAGCGCAGCAACTAATTCTGCCTCGCGCAGTACAGAAAGCCCTCTCACGGAGGGCTTTTTTTATTTCCACCTCAAGAAACGCTGCCCGCTTCAGGCAAAATTCGCAGATTCGATTATGATCAAGCCCATGAACGCCGATCCTCAAGAACTCAAAAAATTCAGTGAACTTGCCCATCGCTGGTGGGACCCCACCTCCGAATTTCGTCCACTGCACGAAATTAACCCGCTGAGGCTGGAATGGATTAATACACGCTGTCCGTTAGCCGGCAAAAAAGTCATCGACATAGGGTGCGGTGGCGGCATTTTGGCTGAGTCCATCGCCAAAAAAGGCGCGACGGTAACCGGTATCGATTTGTCAGAAAAAGCACTGCGAGTCGCCGATCTGCATAGCCTCGAATCCGGCTGTGCCGTACGCTATGAACTGATCGCCGCCGAAGAAATGGCCGCCAGAGAAGCCGGACAATATGACGTCGTCACCTGCATGGAAATGCTCGAACATGTGCCAGACCCGGCAGCCATCGTCAAAGCGTGCGCGACATTGCTCAAACCAGGCGGACAAGCATTTTTCTCGACCCTGAACCGTAATCCGAAATCGTATCTGTTCGCCATTATCGGTGCTGAATATGTCTTGCGACTGCTACCACGCGGCACGCACGACTACGCAAAATTCATCACCCCGGCAGAGCTTTCGCAATACCTGCGCACGGCCGGACTCGAAGTCGAGACGCTCAGAGGCATGACCTACAATCCGCTGACAAAAATCTACTCGCTGAACCAGAACACGGACGTCAATTATCTGGTCGCCAGCCATAAGCCGGTTTAAACAATGACACTGACTCGCTTGCCCGCGCCCGCGGCCGTGCTTTTCGACCTCGACGGAACTCTGGCTGATACCGCGCCAGATCTGGCCGGAGCGGTTAATTTACTGCGCATTTCAAAAGGCCTGCCGCCCGCCCCCTATGAAATGCTGCGGCCGGTTGCCTCGGCTGGTGCGCGCGGACTAATCGGCGTTGCGTTCAATGTCACCCCGGCAGAGGCTGATTACGACGCCTTGCGTGATGCCTTTCTGGCCAACTATGAAGCGCAGATCGCGCTCCACACTACCCTGTTTGATGGTGTAGAAGAACTGCTGGGAAGATTGCAAGAACAAGGGATTCAATGGGGCATCGTCACCAATAAGCCCGCGCGCTTCACAGACCTTTTATTACCAAAAATAAGACTAGGACACGCTGCCTGCTCAATCTCCGGCGACACGACAGCACATGCCAAACCACACCCCGAGCCCTTGTTTGAAGCCGCGCGCAGGCTGGGACTTTTTCCCCATCAGTGCTGGTACGTCGGTGATGATTTGCGCGATATCGAAGCAGGCAAAGCCGCTGGCATGACCACCATAGCCGCCGCCTGGGGTTACTGCGGCAACACGGAACCACTGAGCTGGCAGGCCGACATGATTATGCAAACGCCCAACGATTTGATCCGGCTTCTGCAGCAACAAATCACCTGAATCTTCGCAGACCTGAACCCGCTATTGGGCTACAATGATTATTCTGCTTGGGGGCGACCTGGCTTCGACAGGGGTGGCAAAGCAGCGCAGGGCATACCGAGGACTGGCTACCTCGTAAATCCAACCGGAAATGCTTAATTGCAAACGACTCAGAGCTGCGTTTAGCAGCTTAAATCTAAGAACTTAATAACTTCTTAGCTCTTCACTGCTTCTTCCTTGGGGCAGGCTGGCAACAGCAGAAGAGTCATTCACAAGGAATCGCGCTGTATCGGGTTACTTGGTACGGCGTTAAATAATAGGTAACTCGTCTTTCCGCAGCGTGTGCGTCCGCGTCGGCGAGATTAAATCAAATGGCTGCACTAAGTATGTAGAACTGTCTGTAGAGTACTTCTGGACGCGGGTTCGATTCCCGCCGCCTCCACCATAATCCGCATTTGTTAGTAACTGTCCTTGGCAACCCTCAGGTGTCCGTAGGTGCCAGTAAGGCTCCGCGAGTGTCCTGAGGGTTGTTGCTAATTACCTCCGGTCGTTGCGTACCGATGCGCGCTCAGACGTACTGCCTCTAAGTGCGTCCTCCTCAAAGCCCGTGATATCGGACAAGCGATAACGAACGCTCCCCATAAGCTTGAGGTAAATGGGGCCGATACCCTCCGAACGCCAGCGCTCGAGCGTGCTTTCAGCGACTTGCCAGCGTTCGGCCAATTGGGTTTGGTTCAGGTATTTGTTTTCAGTCATGACGACTCCTTGGTTGATGCTGCGAAATTACAGCAACTCAGGATTCGCTGATTTGGGGCGGCTGACTAGGGTCGGCCAGAAGCAGCCGTGAGCAAGTGACCGCTGTTGGATATCATGATCCAATGCAGCGACAGCGGGACTCTGGCTAGCTTTTGGGGAATGCGGAGGTTTCATGACTAAAGTGAGGCGCAATGAACCCTGCCCTTGTGGCAGCGGCAAGAAGTACAAGAAGTGCCATGGCGACCTGGCACTTTTAGAACGAATGTCTACGGTAATTTCTGCAGCGCCGGCGATGCTCGCGCGCCATGAGGCAGCAGAATACCAACGCATTGAACAACAGGGTCTCGGAAAGCCCATCATCTCAGCGAAGATGGACAACGGACATCAGTTCGTTGCAGTCAGAAATAGACTCCTCTACTCGAAGAAATGGAAAACCTTCCATGACTTTTTGGGCGACTATCTAAAGCATGCTCTCAGCATCGAATGGGGCAACACTGAGTTACTCAAACCGTTAGATCAACGGCACACCATTCTGGTTTGGTATCACAAGCTCTGCGAGCAGCAGCGCCTGAACATTAAGGAGCCTGGGGAGGTATCAACCGCCCGAATGACGGGGGCGGTCGCAGCCTACATGCATCTAGCGTATGACCTCTACGCTCTCGACCACAACGCTGAGTTACAGGCGAAGTTGGTTGCGCGTCTTCGTAGCGGGAAGAATTTCTACGGTGCAGGCTATGAGGTTAAGGTCGCCGCAATGCTGGCTCGCGCCGGCTTCACCCTTGCCTTCGAGAACGAAGATGATCGAAGAACTTCACACTGTGAATTTACTGCGACACATCCAAGCACTGGGAAGCAGTTTTCTGTCGAAGCCAAGCGCGACGAGAGCGGCCGTGTCATTCGGCAACTGGTGCGAGCGCTTGGAAAGTCTGCAAACCACTCCCGTATCGTGTTTATCGATCTAAACACTCCAGACCCATCTACCGACGAAGTGACACCAGGGTATGTTCAGCGCGCGTTTGATCAACTTCGGAGATTTGAGACCCGCGACCCGCAGGCCCAGCAGCTACCTCCCGCCTACGTATTCTTCACTAACGCACCTTGGGAGCATCATCTTGACGACTATGAGTGGCGGCAGTTCGCGCTGGCCGACGGATTCCAAATCGAAGAATTCAAGCTCGACCATCAATTCCCATCCTTACGCGCGGCGATTAACGGTCGGCAAGCTCACATTGAAATGCACGATTTGCTCAAGTCGATCCGTGTGCATTCGACCATCCCAGCAACATTTGATGGTGAGAACCCCGAGTTGGCCTTCGTTGAATCAAAACAAAACCGGTTGACTATCGGCAAAAAATACATAGTCCGAGACGCCGAAGGCACCCAAGTTGAAGGCGTACTCGCATCAGCAATAGTCATTGAGAAAGATAAAATCGCCGTCTGCGCCGTCAACACAGAGGATGGCCGTGGAATCATCTCTCACGTCCCTCTGTCAGACGACGAGCTAGTAGCATGGGGGAGGCACCCCGACACCTTTTTCGGGGAGATCTCGCGTAACCGCACGTGTAAGACGGTGCTCGATCTATACGACTTCTTCATGGAAACCTATAAAAATACGCCGAAAGCGAAGCTTCTTGAGTTTCTTGCAGACGCTCTAGATATTGATGAATTGAATGCGCTCGATCAGATCGAATTGGCTAGTGTGTACTGCGAGCGTCTCGCTGCGAATGCCTATTCGCCTGTCGGGTCAAGTCCTAACCCACAGCTGCAAACCATGTGGCGCCGGTGACGCATATGCCTCGCCAGATATACATGGTTATTGAGCGTCGCTCAGCGCACGGGTGCATGCGCAAATCCAGAGTCCACTTTCTGACTCATCTTACGATGCGATGGGACTGCAGCGGACCGACATGCGGCTTTAAATTGATCGCAAAAACAGGATCAGAATAATGCGGGAAGTTGCGGTGAGCGATGAAGTGAGAGGAGGCGTAAGTACCATCCCACAACTTTCCGCAAGTTCACAACAGGAGTTAGTAGGTAACTATTAGCATGGAATTGAACCCGGGTACGTTCCCACCACCAAAATTAAAATGCCACCCGATTTTGGGTGGCTTTTTAATTTTGAATGACGTTTGCGAGAATCGAATCCGCGGGACGCGGGGCGAAGGCAGGGTTTCGTCGAGCATGCTCGACGCTGCCGCAACGGATTCGCGCTTGCAAGCGCGAAGACCGGGAGATTCCCGCCGCCTCCACCAAAATTAAACAACTACCCGGTTTTTGAACTGCTCCGGGTAGTTGATGATTAGCAGAAGACTGCTTTTCAAAAGTGCACTCGCTATTATTTGCTGCGCTGACCAACGCTGACGGCATACGCAAGCGGGCGTGCCAGCAGGATCGGGTCGCTGGAAGGGCTAATGCCGTCCGGCAGGATAAGCGGATTGAACGCCAGTGCTTTCTCTTCCTGTTTTCCATTCGCTACTGGCTTGGACAGTGTTAACGTGCCCAGTTCGACAATGGCGCGCTCTTTGGGCCATACGATACTGGCATCATTGACGACATCGCTCTTGTCTGCCAGTTGTAGCAAAACCTTGAAGCTGACTTCACCTTGCTCCAGCCGCGCTGGCAGTTCTTCCATCAGAAAGTCGTTGCCACGTTTGGCGGCTTCTTCTTCGCTCAGAAATTCATTGCCTGCAACCGGAACAATACGGTAGCGGCCAAAGCGCTTGACGCCTTGTGCATTAGTAAATTCAAAAGCGTTGACGCCAAAATAGGATTGCGTACCGAAGCTGGCTGGCGCTGGCTTCGGTGCCTGCACAAAGGCCAGTGCCGCAGGATGCGTGCCGAGAAATTTTTCGATAGGAGCAGGTTTTTCGGTGCTTTTGCCGATGGTAGCCACTGCGTTCAGCAAGCCCAGAAAATCTTCCGGCGTCGAGACCGGAAAGCCGTCATAGGAAATGCCAACGAAATCGGTAAAGCCACCCTTGGGCAGATTGAAGCGCACGGCCATCCCGTATGGGCGGCTGTTCGGGTTGGCGTCCGGGATCATCGGTACGCCGGTGCCCGTGGAAAACCGCACGGTGACATCCACTGATTCTTTGAAATGTGCTGCTTTGCTGATGGACGCTGCTTCAGCTGAAGGTTTGAAACTGCCCGTAGCCATCACACCTTTAGCGTGATTGGCGCGCATGCCGGCATGCGGGCCACCTGACAGGCCGTTCAAGGTATCAATGGTTTGTGCCGCTATGCTTTTGGTTTCTTCGGCCTTGCTCTGTGCAGCCAAAGCGAGAAGAAGGCAAGCAAGTGCAATCGAGTGCTTTTTCATAGAATTTCCTGATTGATTATTATGGGATTAGGTGTGATGCAACAGCGACACAACATGCACCATGAGAATGTGTTTCGTACAGGCAAAAGAATGCCTGAGAGTGTCTTCAATCGGGGTATGCGAAACACTGAAACACGCATCATGAATTTCATGATGCGTGCAGCAATAAGCTTGTAGTGATTCCAGAAGAAAAACGGGACCCAGTGTCTTCATTGCAAACGGAAAAATTTTTATTCACCGATTGGGCTCAAACAAAAGCCAAAAAGCCAGATCCATTGCTAGCCCTATAATAGCCACCGGCATTTGAAACAATCTCTGATTCTATTGATGCGCCAATGAAAAACAAACTGCATGCGCATTTAAAATTTACCGTTTACCTTTGTCTGCTGACTATCGCGGCCATTTTCATTTATCTGAAAAATGCGCCGCTTCCAACGGGCATGCTGCCCTTCGCCTACGAACTTTCAACGGCTGGTTATTTCTGCACATTGCTGATCCTGTTAAGTGCGCTATTGCTGCCTGCCAGTCTGTTCAAATGGAGCCGATGGGTAACGCCTTTCCTTGGCTGGCTATGGCTGGTTTATCTGGCCATTGATCTGACCGTATTTAACCTGTATCGCTTCCATCTGGACTGGTTGCTGATCGAGATGTTCTTTCGTGATTTCAGGGGCATGGGTATTCCGACGTTTCTGCTTGTGCTGGCAGCAGCCGGCGCCCTCGTCGCTTTGGGACTGATCATCCGGCTGTATCACTCACGCCCTTTTGGCTCCAGAAAAAAATTCATCGCAGCCCTCGTATTTCTCGCGTTAATGCCTGCGGGCTTTGCAGTCAACGCCGTCATCAACATCTGGGCCACGCATTACAACCGGGACGAGGTCACGCAGTACCGGCCTTATCTGCCTCTTTTTTATCCGGTTGAGCAGGACAAAAGCGCTGCGCGCATCAGCCATTTTTTACCAGCGGTTTTCCCTGCAGAGCATGGGCATGCCATCAGGCTTTCAGCAAATCAGGGCGGTCTGGTCCACTATCCGGCAAGCAAGCCACAATGCACGGCCAGACAGCCCGCGCCATCGATTTTGATGATCGTGCTGGAAAGCTGGCAGGCCGAAAGCCTGAACCCAACGGTGATGCCCAAGCTGAGTCAGTTTGCCGCAGGGGCTTCGCGATTCGATCAGCATGTGTCCAGCGGCGCGGCAACGGTGCCGGGCTTGTTCGGGCTGATGTTCGGCCTGCATCCTAACTATTTTGAATTATTCAAATCAGCACCCGACAGCTACCCGAGCCAGTTTACGGAAACGCTATATCAACAGGGCTATCAGTCCAGTGTCTTCACCTCCAGTAATCTGGACGGCTTCTCCTTGCGCCGCCTGTTCTTCCCGCATGTATCTGACAATAATTTTGTCGATGCGCTGCCGGATCATGAACTGGTAAAGCGACTGATTGGCAAGCTGCAGTCACGCACTCAAGGGCAAGCGAACTTTGATTTTATGTTTCTGACTTCATCGCATTCGCCCTATACCTACCCGGATACGTTCACACACTTCAAGCCCCTGCCTGCGGTGGAAGGCGGCTATGCGTTAAATCGCCAAACCGATGCGGCGCCGTATAAAAACGATTATCACAACAGTCTTTTTTATCTCGACACGCTGGTCTCCAGCGTATTGACCGCGCTGGAAAAACGGCCTGACTTTCGCAATACCTGGATCATCATCACCGGCGACCATGCCGAAGAATTTAACGAAAACAAATCAGGCTACTGGGGACATGGCAGCAATTTCAGCAAATGGCAGGTGCAAACACCGATGATCATTAAAGCACCAGGCCAAAGCCAAGGCTCTGTTGAAACCCGCATGTCATTGCATCAGGATATTGTGCCAACGCTGATGCAAGAAGCACTAGGCTGTACTGGCCCCGTCACTGTTTACAGTAATGGCGCCAATCTTTTTCATCTGCCGCAAGAGGTGCGCGGCACGGTGGTAGGCTCTTACATGAGTAGTGCCTACATTGTTGATGGCATGGTGCTCGACAAAACCAGCAACCATAAATACGCGTGGCAGGATATGCGGCAGGAACGCGTGCTCGACGATCCGAAAAAAATCAGGGCACTGATGCAAGAAGAGCGGCGCTTTATTTCCAGCGCGCCGCAGGCCAATTGATACCAGAGCATTCCGCGTCTGTTTAAAAATTCAAGCAGCTTTTGTTAATGAATGAAAGACGCTGGAGCATATTAAAATTAGCTTTTGGGCAGTCTGCCCATTAAATAAAATTCATTATTGGGCCGCATGCCGGTGACATTGGCGATCCGGTTCGACAAGCCGAAAAATGCGGTGATGGCGGCGATGTCCCACACATCTTCGTCGTCAAAACCGTGCGCATGCAAAGCCGCATAGTCCGCATCGCCCACGTTCTGTGAATCCAGACAAACCTTGATCGCAAATTCCAGCATGGCCGTCTGCCGCGGTGTGATGTCCGCTTTCAAATGATTGACCGCTACCTGATCCGCCACCAGAGGATTTTTCGCATAGATGCGCAACAGCGCGCCATGAGCAACGACACAATACAGACAACTATTTTTTGCACTGGTGGCGGTAACGATCATCTCGCGATCAGCTTTGGAAAGATTGCCGGAATCTTTCAACATCAGCGCATCATGGTAAGCAAAAAATGCGCGGAACTCATCCGGGCGATGTGACAAGGCCAAAAATACATTCGGCACGAAACCCGCCTTCTCTTGCACAGCGAGGATTTTTTCACGAATGTCGGACGGTAGATCCATGATTTCCGGAATCGGAAAACGGGAAATCGGTTTGGCTGGCAAGCTCATACTGGTTCCTTGGCAAACTGTAAATGATAAAGATGGGCATATACCCCATTCATGGAAAGTAGTTGCTGGTGACTGCCGCTTTCAGCAATCTGGCCACCGTCGAGCACAACGATACGATCGGCATGTTCAATGGTAGACAAGCGATGCGCAATAACCAGGGTGGTACGACCCTGCATCAACTGATCGAGCGCCGATTGCACGGCGCGCTCGGATTCGGTGTCGAGCGCCGAGGTCGCCTCATCTAAAATTAATATCGGCGCGTCTTTGTAAATAGCCCGCGCTATCGCCAGTCGTTGACGCTGACCGCCGGACAGGCGCATACCATTGTCACCAATCTGCGTCTCAATACCTTGCGGCAAACCGGCAATGACTTCCTCAAAATGCGCTGCTCTGGCAGCGGCCGCAATGCGTGCCGGATCAGGCGCCACATCACCGTAGGCGATATTGGCCGCAACCGTATCATCGAACAACACCACGTTCTGGCTTACCATCGCCATTTGCGCGCGCAAGCTCGCAAGCGCGATGTCTGCAATGGGCTGACCATCAAGCAGAATCTGACCGGCATTTAACGGGAAAAATTCCGGCACCAAATTGACCAGTGTGGATTTACCACCGCCCGACATGCCAACCAGTGCCACGGTTTCACCGGGCGCAATCGATAAATTAATATCGGTCAGTGCAGCACGTGTTTGTTCCGGATATTGAAAACCAACGCCGACAAATTCAAGCTTGCCCGCCGCACGCTTCATGAGCCGGGTGCCGTCAGTGCGTTCCGGTTTTGCATCGATCAGGCTAAACACCGATTCGCCGGCAGCAATACCCCGCTGCAGCGGACCATTGACTGCAGCCAGATGTTTCATTGGCGTGAGCAGCATCAGCATGGCCGTGATGAAGGATGCGAAATCACCGACCGTGACATGACCACCAGCGGCCTGTGCCAGCGCAATCATGACAATGATGGAGACGGCAAACGAGGTGATGATCTGCGTGATCGGCTCCGTGGTCGCCATCGTACTGGCCATGCGAATGGCAAAGCCGCGCAAGCGGTCAGAGCGCTGCGCAAAACGCTGCGCTTCATAGTTTTGGCCACCAAAAATTTTAATCACTTGCTGGGCGCGGGTGGTCTCTTCAATGACCTGTGTGAGTTCGCCGTTGATGCCCTGGAATTGCTTGATCAGGCGTTTCAAGCGCGTTGCTGTAAGCCGCACGATCACGCCAATAAAGGGAATCAGAAACAAGGTGACCAGGGTCAGTTTCCAGTTCAGCCAGAACAGATAAGCCAGCAAACCAATCACGGTTAAGCTGTCGCGAATCAGCGCCACCAAAACGCTGCGAATCATGTCAAGAATTTGCTGCACTTCCTGCATCATCGCGTTGATCACAGCGCCGACCGAAGTTTGCGCATAGAAGCCTAGTGGCACATCAAGCAGGCGGGCAAACATTTGCTGGCGCAAATCGGCCATCAGGCGACCCGAAACCCAGGCCATCATGTAACTGGTGGTGAAGGTGGAACAGCCTCTGAGCACAAAGACGCCAATCACGAATACCGGCACCAGCCACAATGAAAAGCTCTGTGCCGAGGCAAAGCCTTTATCCAGCAGCAGTTTCATCATGCCGGCCAGTGCAGGCTCGGTTGCTGCAGTCAATATCATGCCGGCGAGAGCCAGCGCCAGTCGCCCTTTGTAGGGCAACAGTAAAGAAACAATACGGGTAAACGTTTTGGAAAGGCTCATTGTCCGCTTCTCTAATATTCGAACCAGACATTATCCGGACTCAGCCAGTCGGCCAGACTGGCACGCAAACTGTCTTCGGCGCGCACACGCCAGGCATCAGAGAGCCTGATTTCGCTTAGGGCGCCATTTTTCATGTACTGCACAACGATGGGACAAGAACCGTCACTTTGCTGAAAAGGCGCAATCAGTTCGCGCAGTTTGGCGGCATCGGCCTGACCATTCATGGTGAGCCGTAAGGCTTTGACGAAACTGGCCCTCGCAGCGGCAATGCCCATCACCCGTTCAGCGGTAATACGCAAACCGCCAGAAAACCGATCCTCGGAAATTTTGCCGTGGATGGCCAAAAATTCATCTTCTTTGAACAGCGCGCGGTTGGCATCAAACACTTCGTTATAAACCGTCACTTCAACGGTCGCTGTGGCGTCGTCCAAGGTCACAATCACCATGCGGCCGCGCTGCGTCATTTGCGTGCGCAGGCCCGAAACGATGCCGGCAATCAGTTTGGGTTCACGCGAAGGAATCAGGTCAGCTAAACGCGTGCGGGCGAAACGGCGGGCTTCTTCAACGTAGGCATCAAACAGATGGCCGGACAAGTAAAAGCCGAGTGCAGCTTTTTCTTCGGTGAGTTTTTGCTTCTCGCTCCAGGGCGCGGCTTTCACGTAGTCGGGCGCCGTCTCCAGGTCGCTGTCGTCGCCACCAAACAAGCTGACTTGATTGACCGAGGCTTCAGCCTGCTCAGCACATTCCATGGCAAAGTTGACCGACGCGAGCAAAATGCCGCGGTCGACATTGAAAGAATCAAATGCGCCGGCGCGTACCAGGGATTCAATCGTGCGGCGATTGATCTGACGTTTGTCTACCCGTTTAACGAAGTCAAACAGATCGGTAAAAGGCTGCCCCTGCCTTGCCGTGATGATAGCTTCAATCGCATTTTGTCCGCTGCCCTTGACCGCACCCAAACCGTAGCGAATGCGGTCGGCTTTTTTGCCCGGTTCGCCAACGGGCGTGAAGCGATACACCGACAAATTGATATCCGGCGGCAGCAGAGTCAGGCCGCAGACCTCTGTTGCGTCCTCGACCAGAATTTTGATTTTGTCCGTGTCATCCATCGCCAGCGACAAGTTGGCGGCCATGAACGCAGCAGGGAAATGGGTTTTTAAATATGCGGTGTAATACGACAGCAACGCATACGCGGCAGCATGGGATTTATTAAAACCATAGCCGGCGAATTTTTCCATCAGATCGAAAATTTCGTCTGCCTTGGTTTCGGTCAGGCCATTTTTTTCGGCACCGGTGCGGAAAATCTGGCGATGTTCTGCCATCTCTTCGGCTTTTTTCTTACCCATCGCCCGGCGCAGCAAATCCGCGCCACCCAGCGAGTAGCCGCCGATGACCTGCGCCATCTGCATCACCTGCTCCTGATAGACCATGATGCCGTAGGTTTCGGACAAAATGCCTTCGGTGCGCGGGTCCGGGTAATCAAAACGCTCACCGTGTTTGCGACGGCAAAAATCCGGAATCAGATCCATCGGGCCCGGTCGATACAAAGCAACCAGCGCAATAATGTCTTCAAAGCGATCGGGTCTGGCGTCTTTCAGCATGCCCTGCATGCCGCGGCTTTCAAGCTGGAACACGGCCACGGTTTTGGCTTGTGTCAGCAGCTGATAAGTAGGCCGGTCATTCAAGGGCAGTGTTTCCAGACTGAAGGCGGAAAGCGCAGGATCAAGCTCCTTGATGTAGCGCACCGCCCGGTCAAGAATGGTCAGCGTGGTCAGGCCCAGAAAGTCGAACTTCACCAGACCGACTGCTTCCACATCATCCTTGTCATATTGCGACACCACGCCGGAATCATTGCCCTGCGTGTAGAGCGGACAAAAATCGGTCAGCTTACCCGGAGCAATCAGCACACCACCGGCGTGCATGCCGACGTTACGCGCAATGCCTTCGACTTGCTGCGCCAAGTCGAGCAGCTGACGCACTTCTTCTTCATTTTGCTGGCGCTCGGCCAATAAAGGTTCTTCGACAATTGCATCGGCAATGGTGACGAGTTTGCCGGGCTTGAACGGAATCAGTTTGGAAATGCCATCGCAAAAATTGTAGCCAAAATCAAGCACACGACCGACGTCACGCACGGCACCTTTGGCAGCCATGGTGCCGAAGGTGGCAATTTGCGATACCGCTTCTTTACCGTAACGTTCTTTAACATATTGAATGACGCGGTCGCGACCTTCCTGACAAAAGTCGATGTCGAAGTCGGGCATCGATACCCGTTCAGGATTTAAGAAACGCTCGAACAGCAAATTGTAGGCAAGCGGATCAAGGTCGGTAATCAACAGCGAATAAGCGACCAGAGAACCCGCACCCGAACCACGGCCCGGCCCCACCGGCACGCCATTGTTTTTTGCCCAGCGAATGAAGTCCGCCACGATCAGAAAGTAGCCGGGAAAACCCATCTTGATGATGGTGTCGGTCTCGAATTTCAGTCGGGCTTCATAACGTTCACGCTGGGCTTCCCGTTTGGCTTCATCCGGAAACAGCTGTGTTAAGCGCTGTTGCAGTCCGGCCTTGGCCTGGTCAACCAAAAACGCATCAATGCCCATGCCATCAGGCGTTGGAAAATCAGGCAAGCGCGGCCGGCCCAGCTCCAGCACCAGATTGCAGCGCTGTGCAATGGCCACGCTATTGGCCAGCGCCGCCGGCATATCGGCAAACAGCGTCGCCATTTCGCTCTGGCTTTTGAAATACTGCTCAGGGGTGAAGCGTTTGACGCGGCGTGCATTGGCCAGCATCTCGCCTTCGGCAATACAGGTACGCGCTTCATGCGCGGTAAATTCTTTTTGCTCCAAAAACTGCACCGGATGGGTGGCCACCACTGGCAACTGCAAAGCAGCAGCCAGTTGTGTGGATTCACGCAGCAGGTTTTCGGCACTTGGGTTGCCGTTTCTCTGCACTTCAATATAGAAGTGACCGGGAAAAATACGGGCCCAGCGGCGAGCGCAACGCTCGGCCAGCGCCGCATTGCCGTTTTCCAGCGCGCAGCCAATGTCGCCCAGATGAAAACCGGATAAGGCAATCAGACCATTTTTGATATCCAGATTTTCCAGCCAGTCTATGCGCAATTCGGCACGACCCCGATGCAGGTTCGACAACCACGCACGGGTGATCAGTTCGCACAACTGCAAATAGCCGGCGGAATTTTTTGCCAGCAGCAGCAAGCGAAACGGCTTGTCGCGATCGTCATCATTGGTGATCCAGACATCGCAGCCAATCACGGGCTTGATGCCTTTGCTGCGCGCGGCTTTGTAAAATTTGACCATGCCAAACAAATTGGCCAGATCTGTAATCGCCAGCGCAGGCTGTTTGTCTGCGGCGGCCGCTTTCACCACCTCGTCAAGCCGGACTAAGCCGTCGGCGATGGAGAATTCGGAATGCAAACGAAGGTGGATAAATTGCGGTGCGTTCATGGCCGTATTTTAACCGCTGGGACGCACACAAACGCCGCTGTTTCAAAGGCGGCTTCAAAGACTGTCCAGCTGCGTTGTCCGGCGCTTATAATGCTGTTTACTCCCTTTTATTGCCTCTATTTTTCTATGCAGTCCACGACTTCCGCCCATTCTTTTGTCAATATCGCCGCGTATAAATTCGTCACTTTCGAAGACACTTTGGAGCGTCGTGCACTGTTTCAGGC
This sequence comes from Burkholderiales bacterium, assembly GCA_947451925.1. Classification (GTDB taxonomy): domain Bacteria; phylum Pseudomonadota; class Gammaproteobacteria; order Burkholderiales; family Burkholderiaceae_D; genus Pernthalerella. Next base: position 58,553 of record CANGAW010000001.1, read on the forward strand.
TATTTGCAAGGATCTCGACCTGAAAGGGACGATCCTGCTGACGCCCGAAGGCATCAATCTGTTTTTGGCCGGCACAAGACAAGCCATTGACCATTTCCTAGTCTGGCTAAAAGCCGACCCCCGATTTGCCGATATCGAAGTCAAGGAAAGCTTTTCGGATGAACAGCCGTTCAAGCGCATGCTGGTCAAGATCAAGCGCGAAATCATTACCATGAAACACCCGCTGATCAAGCCCGAACTGGGCCGCGCACCCGCCGTGGATGCAGCGACCCTCAAGCGCTGGCTCGACGCCGGTCATGACGACAAGGGCAAGCCCGTCGTCATGGTTGATACGCGCAATGCCTTCGAAGTCGATGTAGGCAGCTTTGAAAACACGATTGACTACCGGATTGAAAAATTCAGCGAATTCCCTGACGTGATAGCGCGGCAAAAAGAAGCCTTGTCTGACAAAACCGTGGTCACCTTTTGCACCGGCGGTATCCGCTGCGAAAAAGCGGCCATTCATATGAAAAATATCGGTTTCGACAGCGTTTATCAGCTCGACGGCGGCATTCTCAAATATTTCGAAATCGCTGGCGGCGCGCATTATCAGGGCGACTGCTTTGTGTTTGACCGGCGCACCGCACTCAACCCCCAACTCGAAGCCACACCGACCGTGGTCTGCTTCGCCTGCCGCGCTGTTGTAACACCACGCGAGCAAATCTCTCCCTTGTTTATCGAGGGCGTGTCCTGCCCGCATTGTGCGCATGCAGCGCTTGAAGCACAGCCCGCTTAACTATGTAGGCCGCTTTGCGCCTTCGCCCACCGGCCCGCTCCATGCCGGTTCCTTGCGCGCTGCAATGGCCAGCTATCTGGATGCGCGCGCCCATCATGGCCGCTGGCTTTTGCGCATTGAAGATCTGGATACAGCACGCGCTGTGCCGGATGCAGCACACCACATCATCCAGACACTGGCCGCTTTCGGCATGGATGCCGATGGCGACATCGTCTGGCAAAGCCAGCGCAAAAACAGTTATCAACAGGCATTCGATCAATTGGCAGATGTCAGCTATCCCTGCAGCTGCAGTCGCAGGGAAATCGCAGACTCAAGAATCGGTCTCGCCAGTGATGGCGCGGCGATTTATCCTGGCACCTGCCGCAATGGCATGGCAGCTGGCCGCAGTCCTCACGCCTGGCGATTGCGCGTGCCAGAGGCTGGTCATGCAGAAGGCGAGATTTGTTTTAAAGACCGCTGGCAAGGGCTGTTCACGGAACAGTTGGCAACGGCTGTGGGCGACTTTGTATTGAAGCGCGGTGACGGCTTTTGGGCCTATCAACTGGCGGTGGTTGTCGACGACGCCATACAGGGGGTGACTGATGTCGTGCGTGGTGCCGATTTATTAGGCTCGACCGCAAGGCAGATTTATTTACAGCACAAACTGGGCTTGCCGACACCACGCTATTTGCATGTGCCGGTTGTTGCTAACGCTGCAGGAGAAAAATTATCCAAACAAACAGGCGCCAGCGCACTGGATTTGAACAAACCGCTTACCGCCCTGCTTGAAGCGGCGCAGGGACTTGGGCTGGCGCTTGATGGGGTCAATTCGGTGCCGGACTTTTGGCGCAAAGCGATACCGCTATGGGCTCAGCGTTTTGCTGAACCTGACGTCAACCATCCTTAGTCAGGATTGACGCTTGGGCGAACCACCCAGCAAAGCTGCGCGCTTTTGCGGCTGAACTGGCTTGCCTGATTTATCCACTGCCGGCTCATTGCGTGGCGCTGCAGGCTGTGCCGCTTCGTAGGGCTTTAAAAACCAGGGATCAATTTTTTCTTTGCGCGGCAAAGGCGCATGCTGACTACGATTACGCGAAGCAGGTTCGCGTGTACGCGCATCCTCGTCACGCGGTGCGGCGCGGCTGGTGTTTCTTGCTGTCTCACGTGGCGCGGCAAACTCGGTATCGCGACCAGAGCGGCGCGGTGCTGCCGACACAAAACCTTCGAGTTCGGCCGGCACCAGCTTTTGCTTGATCAGCTTTTCGATATCAAGCAGCAGTCGCGCGTCCTTGTCCGAAAACAGGGAGATCGCATCGCCGGACGCGCCGGCGCGACCGGTACGACCGATACGGTGTACATAGTCTTCGGCGTTGTAAGGCAAATCGTAATTGATCACGCAAGGCAGATCGGAAATATCGAGTCCGCGTGCTGCAACGTCGGTGGCAACCAGCACATCAATAGTGCCGTTTTTAAAAGCCTCGAGTGCTGCCATGCGTTCGTTCTGGGTTTTGTCGCCATGAATGGCAGAGGCTTTGACGCCCTGCTTTTCCAGCTCGCGCGCCAGTCGCGATGCACCGATTTTGGTATTCGAAAATACCAGCACTTGTTTGAGATCGCGGCCGCGAATCAGATGCGCAACCACATCGCGCTTGGCATCTTCTTCAACCTTGTAAACCACTTGCGTGACTTTGTCTGCGGTCGCATTGCTGCGCGCAACTTCGATCAGCACCGGGTCTTGCAAGAAGGTGGATGCGAGCTTTTTGATTTCTGGTGAAAAGGTCGCCGAGAACATCAGGTTCTGGCGCTTTTTCGGCAGCAAATTGATGATGCGCTGCAGGTCCGGCAAAAAGCCCATGTCCAGCATGCGGTCGGCTTCGTCCATCACGAAAATTTCGGTCTGCGACAAGTTCACCGTCTTTTGCTGCACATGATCAAGCAAGCGGCCCGGTGTCGCGATCACGATTTCAACGCCACCGCGCAAGGCTGTTGTTTGCGGCGTCATGTCGACACCACCAAACACTACCGTGGCACGCAAAGGCGTGTGACGGGAATACGCTTTGACGTTCTCGGCCACCTGGTCGGCCAACTCGCGAGTCGGAGTGAGAATCAAGGCGCGCACCGGATGCCGTGCTGGCGAAGCGCTGCTGTTAGCCTGAGCCATCAGCAACTGAATGATGGGCAAAGAAAATCCTGCGGTCTTGCCGGTGCCGGTTTGCGCTGCACCCATCACATCGCGCCCCTGCAATACCACTGGAATGGCCTGCGCCTGAATCGGCGTCGGATGTAAATAACCTTGGTCGGTCAGGGCTTGCAAGATGGCAGGAGCCAGACCAAATTGATCGAAGCGGGTCAGTGCGACGCCGGCGTCTTCCGGGGAATGTGATGAAGGATTTTCTGTTGACATACTGTCTGCTTTATTAAGCTTTGGAGTATAGCACTGGCCTTGGGCCACAGGCCAAACGCGGCAGTAAGCCCTTTTTTAAATCGTGTTGCGAGTTTAACTCTGTTGAATTTAGATCACGCGCCAGCGGATTTGATCCTGACCCGTTCTGATTTAATGATTTTACGAAAAGCATCGCTGGTATTGGCCCAATCAACAATGTCGACTTTCCAGGGCAGATCCGACTCGGAAAAAGCCTCTGACAGGTCGGCAAGTTGCGTCATGGAGAGGGGAACATCATTGATTACGGCAAGGTCCAGATCAGAAAATGGTTTTGGATTATGCCGGGCACGCGAACCAAATACCCACACCTCATGCTCTGGCAAATAGCGCCGCAAAATTGTCTCCACAATTGCCCACTCAGAGAGGCTGATGGCAATATCAGGCATCGTCATGACATTGAACGCTCTGTCAAACGGGCCAATAAATATTGGGCTTCTTGCAAAAAGAACGGGATCTCTTTCACTACCTCAAGGGCAATATGTTCATCATAGGTATGGCTGGTTTTACCCCGCATTTCCCTAAAGACCTTCCAGGTTGACCAGTCATTCAATAACAAGCCCTGTTCATTAGCAGAACGAATCAGGTCAGAAAATGGCATCGCATCAAATTGCGCAGGGTTGGCAGAACTCGATTCAAGATAGCGTTTGAGCGTTTTATGCGCGATTTCATAAGTAAATTCAAAACGTTGAATCAAGCCATCCCGGATTTGCGCGTCGCTGGTATCTCGCTCATAGCGGGCAAGCCCTTCGAGCAATCGCTGTACCGCATTCATCAGAGATAGAACCGAGATAGCCATGGTGACCTCCATGCAGACTCATTGAGTCATGACTTGTGCACATAAAACAAAGGCTCACGTTTTATACGCAAGCCTTTGTGATGTTCTGGTGGGCCCCCCGTGAGTCGAACACGGCACCAACGGATTATGAGTCCGCTGCTCTAACCAAGCATGAGCTAGGGGCCCATTATTACTCGTTACTAAAATTAAATTGTATTTTAGCGTGGAACATGTCGTGCAACGAAGGATTGGCTTCGTTGCACGAGCATGTTTCGCTTAACTGCCTTCGAGGAAGCTCTTGAGCTTGTCGGAGCGTGATGGATGACGCAGCTTGCGTAAGGCCTTGGCTTCGATCTGACGAATACGCTCGCGAGTGACGTCAAACTGCTTGCCGACTTCTTCAAGGGTATGGTCAGTCGACATTTCAATGCCGAAGCGCATGCGCAATACTTTCGCTTCGCGTGGTGTCAGTGAATCCAGAATATCTTTCACCACACCGCGCATTGACGCATGCAGGGCTGCATCGGCCGGCGCCAGCGTATTGTTGTCCTCGATGAAGTCACCCAGATGCGAATCGTCGTCGTCACCGATTGGCGTCTCCATCGAGATTGGCTCTTTGGCGATCTTCATGATCTTGCGGATTTTATCTTCCGGCATTTCCATCTTGATCGCCAGGGTCGCCGGATCAGGCTCGGATCCTGTCTCTTGCAAGATTTGACGCGAGATGCGGTTCATCTTGTTGATGGTTTCGATCATGTGCACCGGAATACGAATGGTGCGGGCCTGATCGGCGATCGAGCGGGTAATGGCCTGACGAATCCACCAGGTGGCGTAAGTCGAAAATTTGTAACCGCGACGGTATTCAAATTTGTCGACTGCCTTCATCAAACCGATATTGCCTTCCTGGATAAGATCCAGGAATTGCAAGCCGCGGTTGGTGTATTTTTTTGCAATCGAAATTACCAGACGCAAGTTAGCCTCGGTCATTTCGCGCTTGGCCTTGCGTGCCTTCATTTCACCGGCGGACATCTTGCGATTGATATTGCGCAGGTCCGGCAGCGGCAACACCACGCGTGACTGCAAATCAATCAGTTTTTTCTGCAGCTCTTTGACCGTCGGTACATTACGGGTCAGCACGATGCTGTAAGGATGCCCCGTCGTTTCACCATCGACCCAGGCCAGATTGGTCTCGTTACCGGGGAAGACTTTAATAAAATGCGCGCGCGGCATGCCGCACTTGTTGACCACCACATCCAGAATCTGCTTCTCGATGTGACGCACTTCATCCACCTGACCACGCAGGGTGTCGCAGAGTTTTTCAACGACTTTGGCCGTAAAGCGAATACCCATGAGTTCATTGGTAATGGCTTCCTGCGCCTTGACGTAGGGCTTGGAGTTGTAGCCCTCTTTTTCATAGGCTTTGCGCATCTTGTCGAACTGCGTCGAGATGGTGGCAAATTTGGCCAGTGAATCACGCTTCAACTGTTCGATCTGTTCAGCCGAGAAACCGGCGGCGCCGCCGTTGACGTTGCCGTCTTCTTCTTCCTCTTCTTCTTCCTCTTCCTCTTCTTCCTCATCCTCTTCTGCTGCTGCAGCGACGACAACAGGAGGCGGGGTCAGATCGAGTTCGGTCGCGTTCGGATCAACCAGGCCATCGACGATTTCATCGATCTTGGTTTCGTCTTTGGAAATGCGCTCGGCAGCCGCGAGGATTTCGGAAATCGTCATCGGGCAGGCAGAGATAGCCTGAATCATGTCTTTCAGACCGCCTTCGATACGCTTGGCGATTTCGATTTCGCCTTCGCGGGTCAGCAACTCAACCGAGCCCATTTCGCGCATGTACATGCGCACAGGATCGGTTGTGCGACCAAAATCGGAATCAACGGTCTGCAGCGCAGCTTCTGCTGCTGCATCGGCGTCGTCATCATTGGCAACGGTTGCGACATTGTCCGACAACAGCAAAGACTCGGCATCCGGCGCGTGATCATAGACCGCAATACCCATGTCGTTGAAGGTACCGATGATGCCTTCAATGGCTTCAGGATCGACAATGTTTTCCGGCAGATGGTCGTTAATTTCCGAGTGCGTCAGGAAGCCACGTTCTTTACCCAGCTTGATCAGGGTTTTCAGTTTTTGACGGCGGGCTTCAATCTCTTCCTCGGTTGCTTCGGAATCGGAAGAAAACGCATCTTTCAGAAACTGCTTTTCTTTGGCCTTGCGGTCACGTGCCTTGGCTTTGTCAGCTGCTTTCAGCTCTGCCCGTTCGACGGCGTTGAGTGCTGCAATTTCTTCGTTCTCTGGCTGAAATTCACGCGGCTTGCGACCGCGGCGACCGGGGACTTTTACGCCTGGCAAAATATAACCAGAAGTATCAATGCCAGCCAGCGTAGCCGCGTCAGTGGTTTGCGTCACTGACATCAATTTGTAATCAGACTTGGTCTCAACTTTGGGCGCTACTACTACCGCTGCGGCTGCGGCTGCGGCTTTTTTTACAACGACGACTTTAGGTTCAGTTTTCCGGGATGTCACAGAGGCTTTCGTTTCGGGTACTTTTGTTGGCGCAACAGCGGGCGAGGCGGGCTTGCGCACCGTTTTCGCTACTGTTTTCGATGCAGGGCTGACTGCCTTGACCGGCTTTTTGGAAGCTGGCTTGGCCATCACCTTGCTGGTCTTTGAGACCGCTTTCGTTGCTACTTTGTTCGTTGACTTGGTCGCTGCATCCGGTTTCGGTTTTGCAGTGGCTTTTGTCGTCGTTTTTGTTGTGGCAGCTTTTACTGCCACTTTGCTCGTCTTGACAGGCGAGCGAGCCGGAGCCACCTTCACGGCTTTCGCCTTGGTTGCCGGGGTTTTTACAGGTTTTTTATTTGCGTTCGCCATAGGTCCATCCACCAAATGGGTTGCCAATACTGCTCAGGAAACTGGAGAGCTAGCCGGGGCTGATAGTTCAGCAATCAGGCAGACCGGTCAACTGTGTGCCGGGTTTTTCTGCCTCGAATCGTTTGGCCTGCTGGTCCAGCATGTTTTAATTCAGTAAAGCTGAGTTTAAAACGCTGTAACGCACTGATTAAAAAGCCTTTCAGTATAGCATAGGGTATCTTCTATTCCCATACCAAGCGGCACGTGAAACTAAATGCAGATCAGGTAGCCGCTTCCTTGTGCGCCGTTGCACGTAATCGCTCCACCTGAGCTGCAATCTCTCTGTAACGAATTTTCGCCAACTCGCTGACCAATCCCTCTGCTGCCAATTGATCTTGCTCTGCTTTGAGCATTTTCAGCGTGGTCTGACGCACTGCCCCGGCAAGCTCGAGTCGCGCCAGCGCCAGATCGGACTCGGATTGCGCTGCAATTTCCGCAACCAGCTCATCGAAGTCCGCGCCCTGATCACGCAAAATTTCAACCAGGGACGCAAAACTGGCCTGACCGGATAAACCCGCTGCCGTACTCACCAATTGCCGCAATAACACGCCGCCGTCTGGTGCTGACCAACAGATGGAGGCAATCGCCGCTTCATCAAGCTCCGTGGCCAAAATAGGGTGCGCCACAATCAGCCTGGAAATTTGCCGCTCCAGCTCAACGGGCGGCCTGCGTTTGATAGCCGGCACAGCGGTACGACCACGCGCTACCGGCTTGGCTAGTTCAAACAAGGTTTCGAGTTCTTGCACCGTGCCGGCAGTGGCTTGCGCCAGCTGGCGCAACAGTTGCAAACGCAACGCAGATGCGGGCATGGCTTGCAATAGGGGCTTGGCATCAAATTGTGCGCGGGCGCGACCCTCTGCCGTACTCAGATCATTACCGGCACTGACTTCATTGAGCAAAAATTGCGACAGCGGCATGGCGTCATGTACCAGCCGCTCGAACGCATCGGTACCAAATTCGCGGATGTAGCTGTCGGGGTCATGCTCTGTCGGCAGAAACAAAAACTTCAAGGTTTTGTTGTCCGACGCATGTGGCAAGCAGGCTTCCAGTGCCCGCCGTGCAGCGCGACGGCCAGCCGCATCGCCATCAAAACTGAAAATTACATGATCGGTCTGGCGCAAAAGCTTTTGCACATGGACCGGCGTGCAGGCCGTACCCAAGGTTGCAACGGCTTGCGCAAAACCAAATTGCGCCAGCGCCACGACATCCATGTAACCTTCGGTGACCAGCACATAGCCCTGATCACGAATTGCCTGCCGGGCTTCAAACAAACCGTAAAGCTCGCTTCCTTTTTGAAACAAGGGTGTCTCTGGCGAATTCAGATATTTTGGCTCGCCCTTGTCCATCACGCGCCCGCCAAATCCGATGACTTGCCCCTTGCTATTACGAATCGGGAACATGATGCGGTCACGAAAACGGTCATAACGTTTGTGCTTGCTGCCATCTTCTTCAATACGGTCAATGATCAGACCGGCTTCGACCAGCGCCGTTGCTTCGTAATCGGGGAAAACGGCCTTCAGATTATCCCAGCCGTCAGGCGCATAACCAATCCAGAATTTGGCGGCAATTTCGCCGGATAATCCGCGGTTTTTCAGATAATCAATGGCATTGCGTGCTGTGCGCAATTGCTGGCGATAATAATCGCAAGAGAGTGTCATCGCCTCTGACAGGGCCATGGTTTTCGATTGCAGCTCGGCGCGCTGCGCCGGCAACAAGCGGTCTTCCTGCTCAGGCACGATCATGCCCACGTTCTGCGCCAGATCTTTGACGGCATCGACAAAACCGACGCCAGAATATTCCATCAGAAAGCCAATGGCCGTGCCATGGGCACCGCAACCAAAGCAGTGGTAAAACTGCTTGGTCGGGCTCACGGTAAAGCTGGGAGATTTTTCGTTATGGAAGGGGCACAGGCCACCAAAATTTGCGCCGCCTTTTTTCAGCTGTACGTAGCGACCCACCACGTCGACGATGTCAACACGGTTAAGCAAATCCTGAATAAAACTCTGCGGGATCATGGCCGGCCCGACACTAGCGCAATCAGGCTTTGACCAAGGCCGCTTTCACCAGTGCCGATACCGCAGTCATATCGGCACGACCCGCTAATTTTGGCTTCAGAATGGCCATGACTTTGCCCATGTCCTGCGGGCCGGCTGCACCGCTTGCCACTACCGCAGCGGCGACTTCGGCCCCTACTTCGCTGTCTGACAAGGCAGCAGGCATATAGGTGGACAAAATCGCCAGTTCGGCTTTTTCAATATCGGCCAGATCCTGACGACCGCCGGCTTCAAATTGCGTAATTGAATCCTTGCGCTGCTTGATCATTTTTTCAATGATGGCCAGCACATGATCATCGGTGAGTTCAATGCGCTCATCGACTTCTTTTTGCTTCATTGCCGCAGTCAGCAAACGAATCGTCGCCAGACGGGCGGTTTCGCGGGCACGCATCGCGGCCTTCATGTCTTCGGTGATTTGTTCTTTCAAACTCATAGTCTTCTCCTCAATTCGCCAGCTGATAAAAAACGCCAAAACCCGCTGCGGATTGTTGCCGGAGCGGGTTTGCGGTCTTTTGCCTCACCAAACGGTGAGGCGGCCAATCAGTACAGCTTTTTAGGCAGTTGCTGGCTGCGAATACGCTTGTAATGGCGCTTCACGGCGGCAGCGAGTTTGCGCTTACGCTCTGCAGTTGGCTTTTCGTAAAATTCACGGGCACGCAACTCGGTCAGCAGACCGGTTTTTTCAATAGTGCGCTTGAAGCGGCGCATGGCGACTTCGAATGGTTCGTTTTCTTTGAGGCGAATAGTTGTCATGAAATATAGACTAAGAAACCAAGGGTTTATTTGCTGAGCCGCAGATTATAGCAGCCACAATGCGCAAAAGGAAGGCATAAGAGAAAAGAGTTCAAATTGCGGTCGCCGCGGCCACGCCTGACGCCCAGGCCCACTGGAAATTGTAGCCCCCCAGCCAACCGGTTACATCGACCGATTCACCAATGAAATACAGTCCCGGCACGGCATTAACCATCATGCTCTGCTGCGACAAGGCGCGTGTATCAACGCCCCCAATCGTGACCTCGGCCTTGCGAAAACCTTCGGAGCCATTGGGCGCCACGCTCCAGCTGTTGATGGATTCACCGATACGGCGCAATTGTTTGTCCGGCATATCAGCCAGCCGCGCGTCGGGCTTGAAATCATTGGCCAGCAGCCAGCCCTCTACCAGTCGGGATGGCAGCCATTGCGATAAAAAATTGCCCAGATTTTTTTTAACCGTGTGTTTGGCGGCGATCAGTTCCTGCGCCACATCTTGCAGCGGCAGCAAATTGACCGTCATCGCCCCGCCATTGCGCCAATAGCTGGAAATTTGCAGCACAGCCGGGCCGGACAGGCCGCGATGGGTAAATAGCAAGTCTTCACGAAAATGGCCCTGAGCCTTTTTTTCACCGGCTTCAATGTCCACTTCCAGCGCAATACCTGCCAGCGGCACGAACCGCTGCCAGCTGGGCTCATCAAAGGTCAGTGGCACCAGTGCCGGACGCGGCTCGATAATTTTGACGCCAAATTGCTTGGCCAGACGAAAGGCAAAATCGGTCGCACCGATTTTAGGAATGGATAAACCACCCGTTGCAATCACCAGATGATTGGCCGTCATCTGCCCCGCGCTGGTGGCAATATGAAACAGCTCGCCCTCTTTACTCACCGCTTCAACACTGACCGGCATGCGCCAGGTGACTTTGCCCAGATCGCACTCCGCTTTCAGCATGCTGATAATGTCTTCCGCCGAGCGATCACAAAACAACTGCCCCTTATGCTTTTCATGAAATGGAATCGCATAACGCTTCATCAGCGCAATGAAATCTTGTGGCGTGTAGCGCGACAAAGCGCTTCTGCAAAAATGTGGATTCTGCGACAAGAAATTTTGCGGACTGGTATCGAGATTGGTGAAATTGCAGCGACCACCACCCGAGATGCGAATTTTCTCTGCCAGTTTTTCCGCATGATCAATCAGCACCACGCTTTTACCGCGCTGGCCGGCAACAGACGCACACATCAAGCCGGCTGCCCCTGCGCCGATCACGGCAACATCAAAATGCTGGCTCATTGAATCTTTCGTGCGACTTCAATACATTGCGCCACCTGCTCGGCAATGGGCTCGGGTATCGGCACACTGCCCGCCAGTGCGTTGCGTATCCATTCAGCGGTGGTCGCAGCATCACTGCTGGCCGGCAGCGGCGGCATGTCATCAACCGGCTGCTGGCGCTCGATTAAGGTAGTGCGGGTATGGTTGTGAAACCATTCAACTGCCTGCGCGCGTTTGGCGTTAGCAACCGTTTCGCCTTCGGTGCCGCGCATCAGAAACACATCACCCCGTGTAACGGGCGCGGCCCGGGTCAAGTAGTCAGCCAGCATGGTCAGGTATTCAGGGTGGGTGTATGAGACCAGTCGCAAAGCCGCTTGCGCGAAAGGCTGCATGATCTTGACCAGAGTATGGGTGGAATTGCGCAGGCCTAGTACGCGGCGCACTTGCAAGAGCCGCTCAAGTTTGGGCGCCAATGCGGCAATCGGCATGAAAGCCGGTTCGCCACGGGCAAAGGCAGCAGCCACAGCTGCAGCGTCAGTGCAAGGCATCAGACCCAACTGCTGCAGGATCTCGGCGGTGGTAACGCGACCGGGATCGGCAGACACGCCATGAATGAGCACCGGCACCCCTTCCCTTGCCAGTAACAAGGCCAACAAGGGTGTGAGGTTGGGCATCTGGCGCGAGCCGTTATAGCTGGGGATAACAACCGGCATAAATGCAGCGGCAGGCGCTTGCAGCTGATTAAACGAAGCTTCAGCAGCATCGAGAAAACCGGCAATCTCATCCACCGACTCGCCTTTAATGCGCATCGCAATCAGAAAGCCACCCAGCTCGATGTCCGACATGCGGCCGTCCAGCATGGCCGTATAAATCTGGCTTGCGTCCTCGCGCGACAAATCGCGCGCTCCTTTTTTGCCGCGACCGATTTCACGAATGAAAGGAGCGGCTTTAAATGCATCTGCAGAATTCTTGGTTTGGTTCATACACGAAGGGTACTACGACGAGTGACCTGCAGTCATTACTGCTTCATCCTTCCCGCCTGCACCATCTGCTTCAACTCCGGCAAACAAGATCCGCAATTGGTGCCGCATTTCAGTGTCTGCTGCAGCACGGTCAGTGCATCTTTGCCGGCAGTTTGCGCGAGCACGGCGTCAATATCAGTCTGCGCAACATTGAAGCAGTTGCAGACAATCTTGCCGCGTGCGGTAAAGCCCTGCGGCGCCTGGGCTGTCGGTTGCAACAACAAACGCCCGAGATTTGCCACTGACTGGCCTTCTTCCAGATACGCACGCAACCAATGCTCTGCGGCGACGTCCCCCGCCAAGGCGACGGCGGCAAGTTTGCCGTCTTCGATACGAATACGGCGCGTGACAGCACGACGCCCATCGTCGTAGCGCAGAACATCTTCAGCATTCAGACCAAAATGATCGTGGATGGTATTGAGCAAAGCCCCATCCACCGCAAGCTCGTTCGCCGCCCTTAACAACACGCCGACTTTATCGCGCCCGAACAAGGTCACCGAGGCAAAAGCAAACTGCTTCATCAGCCCGCGCAAGTGCAGTTGCAATTGCAGCACTTCGGTCTCCGCGACCCAGCCGAATGCCAGAAAACGCCAAGGCAAAGCTGCTTTGGTAATGGCTACGGCAGCGTGCTTCAGTTCAGGCTGTTTCGATACCGGATCAGTCGCCGGTGAAGTCAGGGCATTGACGCCAAAACTGCCTTTGCCATCGACGCCACGACCGGACAAATATTCGTCCCCCCAGTGCATCGCAATAAAGGCCTGACCACCGCGCATGTCTTGGCCCGCCATCACCGGCAAAATCTGCGCACCGCGCCGGCTTTTCACTTCAACCAGATCGCCGTCAGTGAGTAAACGACGCGCCATATCGTCACGTGCCATGATCACGGCCGGCTCCGGCGCATGGGCAAACAATTGCGCAACGGTCCCGGTACGGCTCATGCCATGCCACTGGTCTCGCAGACGCCCAGTGTTCAAGCGAAACGGAAAACGGGCATCGACTCTATCAACCACAGGCTGATAGACGGTGTTGACGAAACGGGCGCGTCCATTTGCGGTCGGAAATTGCCCGTCTTCATACAAGCGTTTTTTGCCAGTTGCCGCACCCGTCGGATAGGGCCATTGCTGCGGGCCTTCTTGCTGCAAAATCTGATAACTCAAACCAGTAATATCCAGATCGCGGCCGCGCGTTGTTTCACGATGCTCGTTCCAGATTGCTTCTGCGCTGGCATACGGAAAAAGGCTGGGGCATTTACCCATCAAAGTTTCAAGCCTGCGCGCAAAATCGACCACAATTTCCCAGTCATGCAATGCCTGCCCCGGTTTGGACAACACAGGGTTTACACGTGTAATGCGACGTTCGGAATTGGTGACCGTGCCTTCTTTCTCGCCCCAGCTGGTCGCCGGCAGCAACACATCGGCATACGCGGCAGTGGCCGTGGTGTGATATGCCTCTTGCACAATCACCAGCTCGGCTTTTTCCAGTGCCTCGCGCACCAGTTGCTGGTCGGGCATGGATTGCGCGGGATTGGTACAGGCGATCCAGAGAATTTTGATGTCCCCCTGACGCACCGCTTCAAACAACTCCACCGCTGTCTTGCCCGGTCTGGCTGGCACTTCCTCTATGCCCCATAACTGCGCCACCTCGGCACGGTGCGCAGGGTTGGTCAGATCACGATGCGCGGACAGCAGATTAGCCATCCCCCCCACCTCGCGCCCGCCCATCGCATTCGGCTGGCCGGTCAGTGAAAACGGCCCTGCTCCCGGTTTGCCGATTTGGTGCGTGGCCAGATGCAGATTAATCAATGCCGCATTTTTTGCGGTGCCCGCTGCACTCTGGTTCAGTCCCTGACAATACAAAGACAAGCTGGCAGCCGACTTGCCAAACCAGCGTGCCGCAGTCAGCAAATCTTCTTCGCGAATGCCGCAGGTCTGCGCTACAAAGGCAGGTGTGTAATCGCGCACCGTAGACTTCAGTGCCGCAAAACCTTCGGTGTGGGTAGCGATATAGTCAAGGTCGATCAGGTCTTCCCACAAGCAGATATGCAGCATGCCGTTAAACAGCGCCACATCGGTGCCGGGCAAAATGGGCAAGAACAAATCTGCATCACGCGCCGTATCGGTTTTACGCGGATCGACGACGATGATTTTGAGATGCGGATTATTTTTTCGCGCATCTTCAATACGCCGGTAAATAATCGGATGCGCATAGGCAGTGTTGGAGCCGACAATAAAAATCAGCTCGGCATGATCAAAGTCTTCATAACAAGCCGGTGGCGCGTCTGCACCCAAAGTCGCTTTGTAGCCGGCAACAGCACTGGACATGCACAGTCGCGAATTGGTATCGATATTGTTGGTACCAATGACGCCCTTGGCCAGTTTGTTGAAGACATAATAATCTTCTGTCAGCAATTGGCCAGAGACATAAAAGGCCACACTGTCAGGCCCGTGTTCGTCAATAGTTTTGGCAAATTTTTGCGCAATGAATGCCTGCGTTTCATCCCACGAAGCATTGCACCGGCTGGCGTCGCGACTTCTGCGTAGTTGCGGTGTCAACAAACGTGCCTGCTGCTGCAACGCCGGGCGCATGGTCAGATGCAGGCTGCTGCCCTTGGTACATAAGCGACCAAAGTTGGCAGGATGATCGGGGTCGCCACGCACAGCCGTAATCTGTTTGCCGTCCGTAGTTGCAATCATGCCGCAGCCAACACCGCAGTAACAGCACGTCGTTTTTATTTCAGTCTGGGTCATGCCGCATGCAATTCAAGCTGATCCAGAAAGACCGTGCAATCTTCCACTTTGACACTAAACTTTTGCGTACAGCCTTCGTCCGGTGCCAGCGCACAGCCGCTTTGCAATTCAATATTCCAGTTGTGCAGCGGACAGGCGACGCGCTCGCCAAACACAATGCCTTGTGACAGTGGGCCGCCTTTATGCGGGCACTTGTCGAGCAGCGCAAATACTTTGTCTTCGCTATTGCGAAAGAGTGCGACATCGTGCAGTTGGTCGCGCTTGATAATGCGCGAGCCAAGGACAGGGATATCGGTGACAGCGCAGATAGGTTTCCATTGATTTGACATGACAAATCCTTTCAATAAGCGGGCAGACACATCCCAGCCTGCGCCGGGATGCAATGGCGTTAAACCGTCAGAGGCACAAACTGTCTGACATCGACTTGCGCCTCTTGCGGCTGATGCCAGGGATCAGGTTCACCATCAAGTGAAAACAGCAACTGCGCATACAAGGCCTTGCGCTGCGCTTCGTCTTCGATGATTGCCTTTTTCACATAGTCCAGCCCGACGCGCGCCAGATAATGCACGGTACGCTCCAGATACCAGCCCTGCTCCCGATACAGCTGCAAAAACGCGCCCGCATATTCCAGCACTTCTTCATGCGTTTTCAGTTTGACGAAAAACTGCGCAACCTCAGTCTTGATGCCGCCATTGCCGCCAACATAAATTTCCCAACCCGAATCCACCCCAATGACTCCCACATCCTTGATGCCGGACTCGGCGCAATTGCGCGGGCAACCTGAGACAGCCAGCTTGACCTTGTGCGGCGCATACATGCGCGCCAATGCACGCTCCAATTGTTGACCCATCAGCGTCGAATTTTGCGTACCGAAGCGGCACCATTCGGAACCGACGCAAGTCTTCACCGTGCGCAAACCTTTGGCATAAGCCAGTCCCGAAGGCATGCCAAGGTCTTGCCATACTGCCGGCAAATCGGCTTTCTTCACACCGAGCAAATCGATGCGCTGGCCACCAGTGACTTTGACGGTCGGAATCTGATATTTATCCACCACATCGGCAATACGGCGCAATTCACTGGCATTGGTCTCGCCTCCCCACATGCGCGGAATCACCGAATAGGTGCCGTCCTTCTGAATGTTGGCGTGCGCACGTTCATTGATAAAGCGTGATTGCGGATCGTCTATGGCTTCATGCGGCCAGCTCGACAGCAGGTAATAGTTCAGTGCCGGACGGCAGCTGGCACAACCATTGGGTGTGCGCCAGGTCATGAAGGCCATCACATCAGGAATCGTCAGCAGTTTGTTGATGCGAATTGCATCGCGTACTTCCTGATGCGTGTGATCAGTACAGGCGCAAACAGGTTTGGTTTTGGTCGAAACCGAATAATCACCACCGGCGGTGGCCATGATGATCTGCTCGACTAAGCCCGTGCAGGAACCGCAAGAGGCGGAAGCCTTGGTATGTTTTTTCACATCGTCTAATGTGAACAAACCTTTTTCCTTGATCGCTTTGACGATCGTGCCTTTGCAAACGCCATTGCAACCGCAGACTTCAGCAGTGTCCGGCATGGATGCCGCCTGCGTAAAACCTTCGTGACCCGTGTCGCCGGGTCGACCAGTATTGGCTTCGCCAAACATCAGCGTGTCACGAATTTCACCAATGTCTTTGCCTTCACGCAGCAGTCGGAAATACCAGCTGCCATCAACGGTGTCGCCATACAAGCAAGCACCGATGAGCTTGTCGTCTTTAATCACCAGTTTTTTGTAGACGCCACCTATCGGGTCCGACAAGACGATTTCTTCAGTGCCTTCGCCGCCCATGAATTCACCGGCTGAAAACAGATCAATGCCAGTAACTTTCAGTTTGGTCGATGTGACCGAGCCTTGGTAGCGGCCAATGCCAAAGTTGGCCAGATGATTGGCGCAAACCTTGGCCATTTCAAACAAAGGCGCTACCAATCCATAAGCCGTGCCGCGATGGTTCACGCATTCGCCAACGGCATATACCCGCGGGTCATAGGTTTGCATGGTGTCGTTGACGACAATGCCGCGATTGCAATACAGACCACTGGCTTCTGCCAACGAGGCATTCGGACGAATGCCCACTGCCATGACCACAATATCGGCCGGCAGTTCAACGCCATCCGTAAAGCGGATTGCTTTGACATGACCGTGTTCGTCGGCGATCAGTTCCTGAGTATTTTTTTCCAGTGCAAATACAAGGCCGCGATCTTCCAGCGATTTTTTCAGCATCTGCCCGGCGACCGGATCAAGCTGACGTTCCATCAGCCACCCCGGCAAATGAACCACAGTCACGTCCATACCGCGCAGCTTTAAACCATTCGCTGCTTCCAGGCCCAGCAAACCACCGCCGATCACAATTGCGTGGCGCTTGGTCCGCGCGGCTTCAATCATTAAATTGGTATCTTCGATATCGCGATAGGCAATCACACCGTCGAGATCTTTGCCCGGCACCGGCAACATGAATGGCGTCGATCCGGTTGCCATCAGCAAGCGGTCATATGCAGCAGTGGTGCCGTCTTCGGCAGTGACGAGCCGGCGCACACGATCAATCTGCGTGACTTTTTTGCCAAGGTGTAGCGTGATCTGATTGTCGCGATACCAGTCAACATCATTCAACATGATGTCTTGCACCGTCTGCTCGCCCGCTAATACAGGCGAGAGCAAAATCCGGTTGTAGTTCGCATAAGTTTCGGCGCCAAATACCGTGATGTCATAGACATCGGGCGCGATCTTGATAAGTTCTTCGAGTGTACGCACTCCAGCCATGCCGTTGCCGACCATGACCAATTTCAGCTTCTTCATTAAAGCTCCTTGATGCCCGGCTTCGCCATTAAAGCCGGATTGATTGTTTCAAGAAGCTATTTAGCAAAAGCAGTGCCAGAGGTTTTGCCCCTGCTTTGCACCATATGAAGGACATTTCACTCAGAAGCGCACTGCGATTGTGCGCCGCATCAAGGATTCGGGTCATTTTCGATGGCACAGGCTTTGCTGTAGAGAGTTTGCGATTAACTCTCAGGGCAACGACGCCATGAATAAAACCTCCTTCTGGAAAGTGGGGCACGCACCGACGCTGCTCGCCGCCTTCTTCTACTTTGATTTGAGCTTCATGGTCTGGGTTCTGCTCGGGCCGCTCGCCGTTCAGATTTCTACCGACTTGCAATTATCTGCGTCGCAAAAAGGCCTGATGGTTGCCACACCATTATTAGCCGGCGCCTTGCTGCGTATCGTAATGGGCTTATTGGTTGATCATTTAAAACCCAAAAAAGCAGGCCTGATCGGCCAGCTGATCGTCATTACCGGTCTGCTCTGGGCCTGGCTCGGTGACTTGTCTACTTATCACAGCCTGCTGGCACTCGGTGTGCTGCTAGGTGTGGCAGGCGCCGCTTTTGCCGTAGCCCTGCCGCTGGCTTCACGCTGGTATCCGCCGGAACATCAGGGCACTGCGCTTGGCATTGCTGGTGCTGGCAATTCAGGCACCGCAATTGCGGCACTGTTCGCCCCCGGCTTAGCCATCGCATTTGGCTGGCAGCAGGTATTTGGCTGGTGCCTAATTCCGTTAACAGTCGCCTTGATTGTGTATATGGTCTTTGCCAAAGATGCGCCATCAGCACCTGCGCCAAAATCCTTGCGCGAATATCTGCATGTACTCAAAGACAAGGACGCCTGGTGGTTCATGTTCTTTTACGCCGTCACCTTTGGCGGCTTCTCGGGGCTGGCCTCATCGCTCACCATTTACTTTCATGGCCAGTACAGCTTGTCGCCTGTGACGGCCGGTTATTTCACTGCCGCCTGCGTCTTTGCCGGCTCCATGGTGCGGCCGGTGGGCGGGCGACTGGCTGACCGCATTGGCGGCATCAAAACCTTGTCGGTCATGTATTTGCTCGCTGCTGTCTTTTTATTCATTGCCAGCACCGGATTGCAGTCGGCTACTGCCGCCGTCATCGTGTTCGTTTTAGCCATGCTGGCACTGGGCACAGGGAATGGCGCGGTGTTTCAACTGGTACCGCAGCGCTTTCGCAAAGAGATCGGCGTCATGACCGGCTTGGTCGGCATGGCCGGTGGCATCGGCGGCTTTTATCTGGCCTCCAGCATGGGCTTCTCCAAACAACTGACTGGCAGCTATCAGTTAGGCTTGACGATTTTTGCCGCACTGGCGGTACTGGCTTTGCTGGGATTATCCGCAGTAAAAAATCGCTGGCGCACAACCTGGGGCAGTGCGGCAATGACGACGGCAAAAATTTAATGCCGTCTATTAAAATTCGCCTGATGCCAGTCAGTTAAGTTAAGTAAAGTAAAGACGCTGGATCCCGGCCTGCGCCGGGATGACGGTAGGAATTTTGATAGCGCCTCAGCCACTACCGTCGTCCCGATGAAAATCGGGACCCAGCGTCTTTCTTCGCCAATGTAAAGTTTTAACTTTAACTGACAGGCATTAGCCTGATGCCAGGCGAATTCTAATTTTCATTGTCCTATGCCTCTGATCCTCACTACCGCGCACCATAGCGTCGCCGGCCTGCGTGACCGCAACGAAGATTTCGTTGGCATGGTCACGCCCAACGAACCCGAGCGTTCAGCCAAGGGCATCATCGCCGCCATCGCTGACGGCGTGTCCGGCAATGAAGGCGGGCGAGAAGCAGCCGAATACTGCGTGCGCGGGCTGCTGGCTGATTACTATGCGACACCCGACACCTGGCCGGTTACGCAATCGCTGGAGCGGGTCATTCAGGCCACCAACAGCTGGCTACAACAACAAAGTCTGGTGCGCACCGAACTGGCCGGTATGGCCAGCACGCTGACCACAGTAGTCATCCGCGGGCGCTTTTATTATTTTTCGCATGTCGGCGACAGCCGGCTTTATTTGTTGCGCAATGGCGCGCTCAAACGTCTGACTACGGACCATGTGTGGGACAGGCCCGAGATGCGTCATGTACTAACGCGTGCCGTCGGGCTCGACTCCAGGCTAGCCATTGATCACGGCATGGGTGAGCTGCAGGCGGGCGATATTTTTTTACTGGCCACAGATGGCGTCTGGGGCGCCATGACGGAATTTGACCTGCACTGGCAATTATCAGAACTCGTCGCAGAAACGATCAACACCGAAGAAGCCGCCGCAGCACTGGTCCATGCCGCTTTGAAAGCTGGATCCAAAGATAATGCGTCTGTGCTCATCCTGCACATCACGCAGCTGCCAGAAGAAAATCTGCGCGACGCACTCTCTGGCTCGCAACAATTACCGCTGCCGCCAAGACTCAAAGCCGGACAGTCGCTCGACGGTTATCTGATCGAAGAAATCATTCACACCTCGCCAACCACACTGCTCTATCGCGTCATTGATCCGCGCACGCAGCGCAAGCTGGTGCTGAAAACGCTGCAGCCTGAGCGCGCCAATGACCCGCACGAACGCGCCGCTTTTGCGTATGAAGAGTGGCTGGCCAAACGCGTCGTTGCGCGGTTTTTTCCGCAAGTGGTGTCGCCTGAAGAAAAAAATTATCTGTACTACCTGAGCACCTGGCATGCTGGTCACAGCATGCAGCAACATCTCGACGCCGGGCATCACATTACTGTCTCGGATCTGGTTGCCTACGGCATCAAACTGCTACGCGGCATTGGCGCTTTGCATCGCAGAAGCATCCTGCACCGCGATATCAAGCCCGGCAATATTCACCTGGGTGACGATGGCGAATTGCGCATACTGGATCTGGGCGTTGCGCAATCCGGCACAGAGTCCGGACAAGACACAGACGCACCGCAGGCCGGCACGCCTTCCTTCCTCGCACCCGAGCAATTCGATGGCAGCCAACCCTCGGTGCAAACAGATTTATATGCCGCCGGCGTGAGCCTGTATCTGGCACTGACCCGGCATTATCCGTATGGCGAGATCGAACCCTTCCAGCGGCCACGATTCGGTGAGCCTGCACCGGCCAGCCGTTACCGGCCTGATGTGCCGCAGTGGCTGGACAATGTGTTGTTGAAAGCGGTTGCGCGCGATCCGGCGGATCGTTTCGAGACTGCCGAAGAATATTTGCTGGCACTGGAGCGCGGCGCACTGCGGCCCCTGAATGCACCGGCGGCGGTGCCATTGAACAAACGCGATCCGCTGGCTTTATGGCAAATCATTGCAGCCATCTCACTGGTGGCCAATATATTGCTGCTGTATTTGCTGGTCGTGGGCTGACTGGTTTATGTGCACTGTGCATGCACCACAGCGCAGCACTGCACCAACATCGTCATTCAAATTAGCAGATCGGCGACGTCCAGCATGCGCTGAGCGAGTTCGGCCAGCTTCAGATTTTTATCCATGGCCAGTCGCCGCAATTTGGAATAGGCCTCATCCTCGGTGCAATGATGCCGTTCCATCAGCAAGCCCTTGGCACGCTCGACCACCTTGCGTTCGGCTAGCTTGGTACGGGTTTCTTCAAGCTCACCGCGCAACTTTTGTTCAACCTCGAAACGCGCCAGGGCCACATCCAGCACCCCCTTGACCCGCTCGGCCGACAAGCCAGCCACCACATAAGCCGACACCCCGGCCTCAATGGCTGCATGCATCTTGTTGCGGTCGGCATCTTCGGTAAAGCAGACAATAGGCCGGCGCTCGCTGGCAGTGGCCGCAACCACGCGCTTCAATGCGGCATCCGATTGTTCATCAACGATAATCAAGTCCGGCTGCAAACGTGCAATCTGCGCTTCAAGATCTGCACTCGGCGGCAATGCAGCCAGCAAGTTATAGCCGGCTTCCAGCAAGCCGATGCGCAAGGCACGCGCACGTTCGGCTTGCTTATGCTCTGCGGGGCTTGAACCTTCGGGGGCAACCAGTGAATTGACAACGACAATTTTCAGATGACTTGAATCAATCATAAATTTTTAAAAATGATGGTGGCCACCATTGGCCCGATTTGCTTGTACTTTACAATACTGCTTTGCAAAAAGCTTGCCACCCTTCAAAGCAGCCCCTCCATGATCGTACTCGGCGTTGAATCCTCTTGTGACGAAACAGGCATTGCCCTCTACGATACGGAGCGCGGATTGCGCGCCCACGCCCTGTATTCGCAAGTGGCCATGCACGAAGAATACGGCGGCGTCGTACCCGAACTGGCCTCGCGTGATCACATCCGCCGCGCCATTCCCCTGCTTGAGCAAGTGCTGAGTGAAAGTCAGATCAGCCTGTCGGCCATCGATGCCATCGCTTACACCCAAGGCCCCGGTCTGGCAGGCGCACTGCTGGTGGGTGCCTCGGTTGCCTGCGGGCTCGGGCTTTCGCTCGACAAGCCTGTTCTGGGCGTGCATCACCTTGAAGGTCATTTGCTGTCGCCACTGCTGGCCAGTAACCCGCCGGCTTTCCCCTTCATTGCCTTGCTGGTCTCCGGCGGCCACACGCAACTGATGCAAGTCGATGGCGTGGGCCAGTACATCCTGCTCGGTGAAACGCTGGACGACGCCGCCGGCGAAGCCTTCGACAAATCAGCCAAATTACTTGGCCTGGGTTACCCCGGTGGTCCGGCAATCTCGAAACTGGCTGAATCTGGTGACCCGACGGTTTATCAATTGCCGCGTCCTATGCTGCATTCAAAAAATCTCGATTTCAGTTTTTCAGGATTAAAGACAGCGGTGCTCACCGTGGTAAAAAATCACCCCGGCGAATTGACCTTGCAAGACAAGGCCAATATCGCACGCGGCTTTGTCGATGCTCTGGTGGATGTGCTGATGGCGAAATGTCTGACAGCACTCAAACACAGTGGCATGAAACGTCTGGTGATTGCCGGCGGCGTTGGTGCCAATGCGCAGCTGCGCGCCGCACTCAATGCGGCGGCTGTCAAAAAACGCTTTACCGTTTTTTATCCGGAGCTGGAATTTTGCACTGACAACGGCGCCATGATTGCGTTTGCCGGTGCCATGCGACTGCAAAGCCACCCGCAAGCGGCGAGTCGGGATTACCGGTTTAATGTGCGTCCAAAGTGGCCGCTGGACCAAATCAATCCAAATTAATTAGCGCGGTTTACTTTTTGCACCCAGCCGGCTCTCTTTGCCAGCAAGGAGATTGCCGATATTGTTGCGATGCCGGTAAATCAGTAAAACACTCATGACCACCACCGCCAGCAATTTGCTGTCCGGCCCAAATAGCAGCCCGTAGTAAAACGGCGCAAAGATCGCCGCCACCAGCGCGGCCAGCGAAGAATAGCGAAACGCATAAGCCAGCACGAGCCAGGTCAACGCCGTCGCCAATCCCAGCCAGGGATTCAAACCCAACAGCACACCCAGCGCAGTCGCTACGCCCTTGCCGCCAGCAAAGCGGAAAAACACCGGCCACAAGTGGCCAATGAATACGGCCAGCGCCACCAGCGCAATGCCCGCGTCGCCCAGTCCGTCCGCCTCAAACTGCATGGCCAGCCATACCGCCAGCCAGCCCTTGGCACAGTCGCCGAGCAAAGTCAGCACCGCTGCGAGCTTGTTGCCACTACGCAGAACATTGGTTGCGCCGGGGTTTTTCGAGCCGTAGGTGCGCGGATCAGACAGCCGGAAAATTTTGCTGACAATCACGGCAAACGAAATCGAGCCCAGCAGGTAGGCAAGGAGGGGAGCAAGGACAATGTTCATTGAAAGAGGGATGAAACTTTGCATTTGTCGGGCCGCCATTATGCAACAGGTCCGATGAAGTATCGGGATTGCTGTTGCTGAATCCGGATAAAAATAAACCTTTGATCTATCTATTTTTTGTTTATACAATAAATATGAGTTTTGAATTTTATCCAGAATTAGAGAGGTGTATAACTATGCCAAAACTTAAACCGGGAACCATACTGCCGACTGCAACAGAAGATGCAGCGATTAACGCAGGCATTGCCGCCGATGGCGATGCACGTGAATTGACGATTGCATGGTTCAAAACAGCCAGGCCCGCACAAGATGTTTTTTCAGCAGAAACCTTCAAGGCCTTAGGCGATATCAAGCGCTCCCGTGGCCGGCCAGTTTCAGAGACGCCAAAAGTATTTACCGGCTTGCGGCTGGATGCGGATGTGCTGGCCGCTTTCAAAGCTACCGGCAAAGGCTGGCAGACAAAAATGAACGCGGCCCTGCGTCAATACATCCTCGAACATCCACTGACTTCCTGAAGGCGGACTTAGCCGCGCGGATGGTGCATCGCATGGAGCTTCTTGAGGCGCTCTCTGGCCACATGCGTATAAATCTGCGTGGTTGAAATATCGGCATGACCCAGCAGCAGCTGCACTACCCGCAGATCTGCGCCGTGGTTCAGCAAATGCGTGGCAAACGCATGCCGCAGCGTGTGCGGCGACAGCGGCGCATTAATCTGCGCCTGTAGTGCGTATTTTTTAATCAGCGTCCAGAACATCTGCCTTGTCATTGGTCCGCCCAATGCGGTAACGAAAAGGGCATCGTGATTTTTACCCTTCAAAATCACCGCGCGTGCCTGGCTCAGATAGCGCTCTATCCACACCCGCGCTTCTTCGCCAAAGGGCACCAGCCGCGTCTTGTCGCCCTTGCCGGTGACCCGCAACACGCCCTCGTTCATGCCTACTTCCAGCGACTTCAGCAGTACCAGTTCAGACACCCGCAAACCACTGGCATACATTAATTCGAGCATGGTCCGGTCACGCAGGCCCAGTGCTTTGCCAACGTCAGGCGCAGCAAGCAAGGCTTCCACATGTTGTTCCGACAAAGTTTTGGGAAAGCGCGGCGCTTGCTTGGCCGACTTCATGCGCAGGCAGGGGTTGATGCTGACATGATTGGTTCTTATCGCATACTGATAAAACCGTTTTAAAACCGCGAGTCGGCGGTTGGAAGTGGTGGCCTTGCTGTCGCTGTGGCGAAACGCAAAATAGGCATTGAGATCGGTAGCGGTGGCGGCATATAAAGTTTTTTCCTGCGTGCTGTGCAGCCAGTCGGCAAAGAGCAGCAAATCGCGTTTATACGCCTCCAGCGTATTTTTCGACAAGCCGTCTTCCAGCCACAAGGCGTCGCAAAACGCGTCGGCAATGTCTTGTCCTGCACGCGCGGGCTGATCCGTTACCGCCTTCATCAAAAACCCGGCACACCCTCATGGCGCAACAGCCAGCGCTTGACGCCCTGATGAAAGCCGCCATCATCATGTCGCGCAAAGCCGCCAATGCCAGCGCTGGCGGTGACCCGATGACAGGGAATGAATATCGGTATCCAGTTCGAGCCGCAAGCCTGCCCTACCGCTCGCGGTGCAGAGCCTATGCGCCTGGCTACCTGACCGTAAGTCAGTACCTCACCGCGCGGAATGGCGCTAATCACATTCCATACTTTGCGCTGATGGACGCTGCCTTCCTGCGGCAAGACCAGATCAAACTGAAAATCCGGATCAGCCAGATACGCCTCAATTTGCCGCGCCACTTCTTCATTCAACGCATCCTGCGGCGCTTTGGCATGAATCTCGGGCGGCAGATAAACCAGCTCGCGCAGTAACCCGGCTTCGGTACGAATGCCGATGGCACCGAACGGCGCTTCCACGATAGAGGTAAACAAACTACTGACCTGGGATGTCATGAACGGCCGCCGTCAATGTGCAAAAACTAAGTTAGGCAGCCACAAAGAAAGTTGCGGCACATAAGTAATCAATAACAAAAAACCCAGCATCGTCAGCAGCCACGGCCACACCGCCACCGTCAGCTCGGTAATCCCCATCTTGGTAATACTGGAAGCCACATACAGGTTGAGCCCGACTGGCGGATGACACATGCCAATTTCCATATTCACCACCATGATGATGCCGAAGTGGACCGGATCAATTCCCAACGCGATCGCTACCGGAAACAGGATAGGCGCCATGATCAAGACAATCGACGAAGGCTCCATCACATTACCCGCCAACAGCAGCAACAGATTCACCACCAGCAGAAAACTGATCATGCCAAAACCGGAGTCCAGAATCCAGCCCGCCATCGCCTGCGGAATACCCTCGCTGGTCATCAGGAAAGAAAACAGCACCGCATTGGTAATAATGTAGAGCAGCATGGCCGACATCGCCGCCGAGTCGCGCAACACTCTGGGCACCTGCGCCAGACGCATGTCTTTATACACAAAGACCGCAATCACAAACGCATAAACGGCTGCTACCGCTGCGGCTTCGGTCGGTGTAAACAGACCCGTGTAGATGCCGCCCATCACGATCACAATCAACAGCAAGCCCCAGGCGCTGCGTCGAAATGCCAGCAGCCGTTCCGCCCAGCTGGCTTTGGCCATGCGCGGATAATTTTTTTTGCGCGCCAGGACCCAGGTCGTCATCCCCAGCAAAAACGCCAGCAGCAAACCCGGCACGACGCCGGCCATGAACAGCTTGCCTACCGAGGTGTTGGTGGACACCGAAAACATCACCATCACAATTGACGGCGGAATCAAAATCCCCAACGCACCCGAGGTGGTGATGACGCCTGCGCCAAATGCTTTCGGATACCCCTGTTTGACCATCGCCGGCAGCAGAATCGAGCCAATTGCGACCACCGTTGCCGGCGACGAACCCGAGACGGCGGCAAACAAGGCGCAAGCCATCACCCCCGCCAAGGCCAGACCGCCATGCCAGTGACCAACCATGGAGGTGGCAAACTGGATCATGCGCCGCGCCACCCCGCCATGCGTTAGGAAGTTACCCGCCAAAATGAAAAACGGGATCGCCATGATCTCGAATTTTTCTATGCCCGTGAACAGCTTCAAAGCCACCGCCTGCACCGGCACATCGGTCATGGTGAACAAAAATGTCAGCACCGTCAGACCGAGCGCGATCGAAATCGGCATCCCGGTCAGCATCAGCGCGATGAGCAAAACAAAAATAATCAGTGCGCTCATTGCCGGCCCTCCGCCGCGTCTTCGGTCAAGCCTTCGACGTGGCTGTGATCATGCACCGGCAATTCGCCAGTGCGCACAAATTGCCACGCCACCTGCAAGAAACGCAGGCACATCAAAGACGAACCCAGGGGAATGGCCAGGTAGACGATCCACATTGGTAGTTCCAGCACTTCCGAGGTACTGGATGTACCTGACAACTCAAAAACAAAATCAGCACCGAGCGCTGCAATCGTGCCGGTGAAGCTCGCACCGGCCAGCAAGCCAAACAACACAAAATGATTGCGCCAGCGTGGATCAAGCCGGTTGATCATTACATCAACGCCGACATGAATGCCGGTGCGCACGCCATAGGCGGCACCGAATTTTGCCATCCAGACGAAGAGGTAAATTGTCAGCTCCTGCGCCCAGCTCATATTGATGCGCAAGAGCCAGTCCTGCAGAACGGGAATCGCCAGACCCGAGGCGTAACGATGAACGACGGCGGTAAAAATGATCAGTGTGGCCGCCCCCATCAGGAAGGCGATCAGCCATTCTTCAAGTTGATCAAAAAATTTCATTAGCGGCTTTATCAACGTGCAGCTTCTTTGTTGACGGATTCAATCAGCGCTTTGCCTATCCGGTCTTCCATGGTTTTTTGCACCGGCAAAAGGGCTTTGCGCCACTCGGCTTTTTCTTTGTCGGTCGGGGTATAGATCAGGGTTTTGCCGGATTTTTTCACGGCTTCCAGTGCGACATCGTTTTCCTGCTGAGCGATAGCGTCAGCATACTTGCTCGCTTCTTTCATTGCGCCGTCGAGTTGTGTGCGGATTTCTGCGGGCAGCTTGTCCCAGAATTTTTTATTCACAATGACGGCATAGCCGATGTATCCGTGGTTGGTCACGGTCAGATGTTTTTGTACTTCATACATTTTTTGCGTATACAAATTCGATGGCGGATTTTCTGCTCCGTCGACGACGCCGGTTTGCAGAGCCTGATAGACCTCAGAGAAGGCCATCACTTGCGGATTAGCGCCCAGCACGCGCATTTGTTCGTCCAATACTTTGGAAGCCTGAATCCGCATCTTCAAGCCTTTCATGTCGGCAGGCACATGCATGGGGCGGTTCGACGACATCATTTTGAAACCGTTGTCCCAATAGGCCAGACCCAGAATGCCTTTGGATTCCAGCTTCTTTAACAGGTCGCGACCAATCGGCCCATCGGTGACCCGGTCGAGCGCAGCCTTGTCGGGAAAAATATAAGGCAAATCAAACAGCTCGAACTCTTTGACGCCCAGCGGCGCAAACTTGGCCAGCGAAGGCGCCAGCATTTGCACCGCGCCCAGTTGCAGGGCTTCGAGTTCTTCCTTGTCCTTGTACAGGGTGCTGTTCGGATACAGCTCGATTTTGACCCGCCCCTTGGTGGTTGCCTCAGCCAGCTCTTTAAAGCGTTCAGCCGCTTTGCCTTTGGGCGTATCTCTGGCCACCACATGACTGAATTTGATAATAATCGGCGCGTCCGCCAGCGCCTGTGTAAGTAGCAGGACATTGAAGGCAAGCGCGATAACGAGATGGCGGGGGTTCATACGTGTCTCCGGCAGGATAGGACAAAAAATATTGTTATGGTCTCGGCCGGTATTGTGTCTGCTTGCGCCGCCGGTGACAACCTTGAAAAAAATAGACCGCAACGACGTCTGCATTCGGTAACATTCTCTCTTAATGAATATTCTCACCATTTTGATTCCCGACTTCTCGCTGATCCTGATCGGCTTTGTGCTCATTCGCGCAACCGACTGGGGGCCAGCCTTCTGGAGCGGACTGGAAAAACTGGTCTACTTCGTTTTATTTCCGGCGCTGCTGTTTGCGTCCACCGCACGCACTGCACTGGATTTCCACACCACGGGCAGATTGCTGCAAGTCGCCTTAACCGCCGTTGGCTGCGGCATTGCGCTGGGCTGGCTGGCCAAACCCTTGTTCCGTCCGGGCCCGATGATTTTCGAATCCGGCGTGCAGACTGCGTTTCGCTTTAATTCTTATATTGCGCTGGCGGTAGCGTTCCGCTTGGGCGGCGAAGCCGGCACTTCGCTGATGGCACTCATCATCGGCTTTGCCGTCCCCCTCTGTAATATGGCCGCAGTCCATGCGCTGGCTCACCGCAGCAATGGCTCACTGCTCAAAGAAATGGCCAAAAATCCGCTGTTGCTGGCCACTGCCGGCGGCACAATTTTCAATCTCTGTGGTGGCGTACTGCCTGAGGTGCTGATGATTACGCTCACCCGCATGGGCAGTGCGTCGATTGCCTTGGGTTTGCTGATGGTGGGAGCGGGTCTCAAGCTCGACGCGCTGGCCGAAGCACGCGGCATCAGTGCCTATTTTCTTGCCATTAAACTGATTGCGCTGCCGGCCATTGCCTTGACGCTTGGTCGCTGGCTGGAACTACCGCCCTTGCAACTGCAAATCGCCGTCATGTTCTGCGCGCTGCCTACCGCGTCCAGCGCCTTCGTACTGGCAACCCGTATGGGTGGCAACGGGCCGCTGGTGGCTTATCTGATTTCGGCCGGCACGCTGCTGTCGATGTTCACGCTGCCTTTATGGCTGTTGCTGACTCGCTGAACGATGCTGCGCCAACGCCCAGCTGACATGCTCGCGCACCAGCTCTGAAGGATCGTTTTCCCGTGCGCGCAAAGCGGCCAGCATGGCCGGATCATTCGGCCGCTGCTGCGCGGCATTGCCCAGACCAACCGCCATATTGCGCAACCAGCGCTGGTAACCAATGCGGCGTATCGCGCTGCCTTCGAGCCGCTGTGTAAATTCTGCTTCGGTCCAGGCAAACAATTCTATGAGCGTCGCGGTGTCGAGCGCATTGCGCACATCAAAATCCGGCAGGCTGGCCTTTTGTGCAAATTTATTCCACGGGCAGACTAACTGGCAATCATCGCAACCCAGTACCCGGTTGCCAATCAAGGGACGCAGTTCAAGGGGAATGCTGTCTTTGAGTTCAATCGTCAGGTAAGAAATGCAGCGTCGTGCATCGAGGCGATAAGGACCGACGATGGCCTTGGTCGGGCACACATCGATGCATGCGCTGCAGCTGCCGCAGTGACTGGTAGTAGGCGGATCGACTGGCAGTGGCAGATCGGTATAAATCTCGCCCAGAAAAAATACCGAGCCCGCGTCCTTATCCAGCAACAGGGTGTGCTTGCCGCGCCAGCCCAGACCCGCTTGTTGCGCCAGCTCGACTTCCATGACCGGTGCAGAATCGGTAAAGACGCGATGACCGAAGGGGCCAATTTCGGCGGCGATTTTATCGGTGAGTTTTTGCAGTCGCTGCCGCAAGACCTTGTGATAATCACGACCCCGCGCATAGACTGAGACGACCGCCGCCGCAGGATCGGCCAAACGGCGCCATTCCTGCGCACGCCAGTCAGGCGCCGCATCTTGTGGCAAATAATTCATCCGCACGCTGATCACCCTCAAGGTACCCGGCACCAATTGCGCTGGCTGGCTGCGCTTCTTCCCATGGGCTGCCATATAATCCATTTGGCCGTTAAAGCCGGCAAGAAGCCAGCTTTGCAGACCGGCATCAGCATGATCCAAGTTAGCGTCACTGACGCGCAGGTCGGCAAAACCCAGCTCGGCTGCCCATAGCTTGATGGCTGCAGTCAGCGCCACATAGTCAGGCGGCGATGCCTGAAGTGCGACCGGGTCTGGTAAATCTGCAGGATATTTATTCATAGAAGAGTTGATTTTACGAGATGCAGACCTGGAAAGCCCTATTGCATGAAGAAGCCGGCACGCTCGCTCTGGGCGCAGCACTGGCGCGCGTGCTGCAACCGGGACTTGTACTGTATCTGCACGGCGAACTCGGCGCTGGCAAAACCTGCTTAACCCGCGCCTTGTTGCATGCAGCAGGTTATCAGGGCCGCGTCAAAAGCCCCACCTACACGCTGGTTGAACCCTACCAGATCAGCTTGCATGGCAAACCGCTTGAAGTGCTGCATTTTGATCTGTATCGGATGACGAGCCCGGAAGAATTCATTGAAGCCGGCTTTCGTGAGCATTTTGACAGTGAGCGAATTTGCATCGTTGAATGGCCGGAACAGGCAGCCGGCCTGTTGCCGGTTGCGGATATGGAGCTATTTCTTCGTGTTGAAGGCCAAGGCCGTGCGGTAGAATTAGTTACTCATACGGCACAGGGCGCTACATGCCTCGAACACCTGCACTTAAGTCCCAATCTGTGACTCCCATTTCCCGTCGCACGGTTTTAAAAGCCGGCGCGACGCTGCTGCTATCGGTTTGCTCCGTGGGATCGGCCCGCTCGGCAGAAGTCGTGGCGGTGCGGGTCTGGCCGTCACCGGACTATTCACGCTTGACGCTGGAAACCAGCAGCAAACTCAAGACTACGCATTTTCTTGTCAAAGACCCGAATCGTCTGGTCATTGAAATCGAAGGCATCAATCTGGATGCGAAGCTGAAAAGTCTGGTCGCGAAAATTCACGCAAATGACCCGCTGATTGCCAGCGCGCGCATAGGGCAAAACCGTCCCGGTGTGGTCAGACTGGTGCTGGATCTGAAAGCCGAAGTCAGGCCGCAGATTTTTTCTCTGGAGCCGATTGATCAGTACAAGCACCGTCTGATTTTTGACTTGTACCCGAACACGCCGGCAGACCCGATCAGCAGCTTTTTGAAAGACCGTGCCGAAGCCGGCAATAACGCCAACAGCACCAACAACACAGCAGAGTCGGCAGAAGAGCAGACGCAAAAGCTTACCCGTTTATTTACCGTGGCGCTTGACCCCGGCCATGGCGGTGAAGACCCCGGTGCCGTTGGTGCAGGTGGCAGTCTTGAAAAAGACGTGGTGCTATCCATTGCCCGCCGGCTGAAAGCCAAGCTGGAAAGCCAGCCTAACGTGCGGGTAATGCTAACCCGCGACGGTGACTATTTCGTGCCGCTGGATGTGCGCGTCAAGGAAGCGCGCAAGATACAGGCTGACTTGTTTGTCTCGATTCATGCCGACGCTTTTGTCGAACCGACAGCGCGTGGCTCGTCCGTATTTGCCTTGTCCAATAAGGGCGCCAGTTCAACGGCTGCACGCTGGCTGGCTAACAAAGAAAATGCGGCCGATCTGATTGGTGGCATTCATATCAAGAGCAATCATCAGCATTTGTCCAGCGTGCTGCTGGACCTGTCGACCACGGCGCAAATTAACGACAGCCTGAAGCTGGCCAAGTCGGTGCTCGGCGAAATCGGCAAAATCAATCGCCTGCACAAAGAGCAGGTTGAGCAGGCCGGATTTGCTGTGTTAAAAGCGCCGGACATTCCCAGCATTCTGGTAGAAACCGCCTTCATCTCTAACCCGGAAGAAGAAGCCAAACTCACTGACAATAATTATCAGGACCAGATGGCTGATGCGCTCATGCGCGGCATACGCCGCTATTTACTGAAGAATCCTTCGCTGATTCGTAACAAGCTGACCTGAAGCTCAGGCTTCATGTCTGCCTGGCTTTCACCAAGCGCCACACGCCAGCGACCGCCACCGGAATGACTGCCGCACCCACACCGATCAAGACAATGGTGTTGAGATGGTCGCGGATCAAGGGAATATTGCCAAAGAAATAGCCACCTGCCACCAGCACTGCCACCCACACCACCGCACCGCTGATGTTATAGAGCTGAAATTTCACAAACGGCATCTGCGAGACGCCCGCGACAAACGGCGCAAAGGTGCGTACCACCGGTAGCCAGCGCGCCAGCACAATGGTTTTTCCGCCATGGCTGTCAAAAAAGGCATGCGTCTTTTGCAGCGCATGACGATCCAGCCAGCGGTAGTTTTGCGTGTAAGCCTTGCTGCCAATGGCGCGGCCAATCAAATAATTAACGGTATTACCCGTAACCGCTGCCACAATCAGCAAACTCACCAGCAGCCAGACATTCATTGTGCCGCTGGCGCAAAATGCGCCGCCAACAAAGAGCAAGGTGTCCCCTGGCAAAAATGGGAACACCACCAGCCCGGTTTCGGCAAAGACAATCGCAAACAACAGCGCATAGACTGCCGCGCCGTAATTCACCAGCATCGTGCCAAGGGTTTTATCAACATGCAGCAGCATGCCGAAGAGTTCGCTTAATTCCATTGTTTGTACTCGCGCGGGATCCATAAAGGGCAGCCGGATCATACACCGGCTGGTACAGCCTTCCCAGCATAAAAGCCGGACTGGGCAACGGTATAATCGCGCCATGATTGTTCCCGCCCATGCACACCGTGCCATTACCCCCTTGCCTGATCAACTGATTTCCCAGATTGCCGCCGGGGAGGTGATCGAGCGTCCATCTGCTGTCGTCAAAGAATTATTGGAAAACGCGCTTGATGCCGGCGCCACCCAGATCAGCGTGCGACTGGAACAGGGCGGCGTCAAGCGCATCGCTATTACCGACAATGGCCGTGGCATTCCGCCTGCGCAAATGCCGCTGGCTCTGGCCCGCCATGCGACATCCAAAATTGCTTCACTGACTGACCTGGAAAACGTCACTACGCTGGGCTTTCGCGGCGAAGCACTGGCATCGATTGCGTCCGTTGCGCAATTAACGCTGACTTCACGCAGCACCGATCAAGCCCATGCGTGGCAACTCAGCGGCCAGCCGCACAGCGAGCCTGAACCGGCATCCGGCACCCAAGGCACCACGGTTGATGTGGAAGATTTGTATTTCAACACGCCGGCACGACGCAAATTTTTAAAAACCGAACAAACCGAATACGGCCATTGCATGGAAGTCGTGCGCCGCATTGCACTGGCGCGACCGGATGTGAATTTTTCGGTGACGCACAATGGCCGCGCCGTCGAGCATTGGAAAGAAGCCGAACAAGACAAACGCAGCGCGCAAATCCTGGGCGATGAATTTGCCAATGCGCGCCTGCCCTTGCAGGAAGCGGCAGGCCCACTGAATTTATATGGCTTTGTCGGCTTGCCCACAGCGGCACGGGCGCGCGCCGACGCCCAGTACTTTTATGTCAACGGCCGCTTCGTGCGCGACAAACTGCTCACCCATGCCGTGCGTTCTGCCTATCAGGATGTGCTGCATGGCGACCGTTATCCATCGTATCTGCTGCAGCTTGATCTGGACCCGGCATTAGTTGATGTGAATGTGCATCCCTCAAAAATCGAAGTACGTTTTCGCGACAGCCGCGCAGTCCATCAGTTTGTATATCACGCTGTTAACCGCTGTCTGGCACAAACCTCGGCCACGTCATTTGGCAGCAGCCCGGCGCCACTGGCTGCCCCCAGCAATGCGATGCCGTGGATGCGCATGCAGCAACAAACCAGCTTTGGTGTGGCACAGGACACTGCCAGCTATGGCAGTTTGTTCACCAGCGCGTCCCTGCAAACTGCCACACCCACTGTGATGCCTGCAGCATCAGAAGAAGAATTCCCGCTCGGCTTCGCACTGGCGCAATTGCACGGCGTGTTCGTGCTGGCGCAAAATCGCGCCGGTCTGATCGTGGTCGACATGCATGCCGCACACGAAAGAATTTTGTACGAACAATTCAAGCAAGCGCTCGAATCCAACACCGTGCAATTGCAGCCGCTGTTAATTCCGATGACCTTCGTTGCCGACCCGGTTGAAGTCGGCACGGTAGAAGAGCATCAGCAGGTGTTAACAGCGCTGGGGTTTGATATCGCAGTGATGTCACCGACAACGCTGGCCGTGCGCGGCATTCCCGCTTTGCTGAAAAACAGCGATGCACAAGCGTTGGCCCGCGACGTGCTGCGCGATGTGCGCGAATTCGGCGGCTCGCGGGTTCTGGTCGAACGACGCAACGAACTGCTCGGCACCATGGCTTGCCACACGGCGGTGCGTGCCAATCGCATATTAAGCATGCCCGAAATGAATGCGCTGCTGCGGCAAATGGAAGCCACTGAACGCGCCGACCAATGCAATCATGGTCGCCCGACCTGGGTTCAGCTGGCCGTGTCAGACCTTGATAAATTATTTTTACGTGGACAATAAAACACCATGAGTCGTCCACCGCTTGCGCAGTTCGCCCATGCGCCCATCCTGGTACTAATCACCGCGATGTTGATGATGCAGCCGCTCTCCACCGATCTGTATCTGGCATCCTTGCCCAGTCTGGCAAGCGGCTTTCAGGTGCCGGTGTCAACGGTCCAGTTAACCTTGTCGCTGTTTGTCATTGGCTTTGGTGGCGCGCAACTCATCATCGGCCCGCTGTCGGATCGCTTTGGCCGCCGGCCTGTTTTGCTCATTGGTTTGAGTTTGTATGTAGTGGCTAGCGCCTTGTGCGGACTGGCCTCATCGATTGCGTTGCTGATTGCAGCGCGCTTTCTGCAGGCACTGGGCTGCTGTTCGGCAGTGATCATTGCCCGCGCTATCGTGCGCGATGCCTATGCGCCAGAAGACAGCGCCAGACTGATTGCGCGTGCCAGCACCTGGATTTCGCTAGCCCCCATCATCGGCCCCATACTGGGTTCCTATTTACAGGTGGCATTTGGCTGGCGCGCAGCCTTCGTTGCATTAGGCCTGTTTTCATCCATCGTATTGACCGCCTGCATCCTGCGCCTGCCCGAGACCAACGAACATAAAAATCCGCACGCCACCAATTTGTCCGGCATGCTGGCCAACTACCGTCTGGTATTGGGCTCGCGCGTGTTCTGGATCCATGCGCTGCCCGGCGCTTTTTCGTACGGCGTGATTTTTTTGTTTATCTCAGGCTCCTCTTTTGTGCTGATCAATGTGCTGGGCGTGCCGACGCAATGGTTTGGCTATTGTTTCGCGCTCGGCGTGTCCGGCTACATGACCGGCACCCTGATTTGCCGGCGGCTGTTAAAAAGCATCAGCAGCGTTGCCGCACTGCGTATTGGCACCACATGCTCACTCATTTCGGGCAGCTTTTTTCTGGCTACGACCATCGCCGGGCTTGCGCACTGGGCCATCATGGTGGTGGCGATGTTCATGGCCATGGTCTCGCATGGCATTAATTTTCCGGTCACGCAATCTGGTGCAGTCTCGCCCTTCCACAAACAGGCAGGGACTGCAGCCGGTCTGATGGGTGCACTGCTGATGTTGTTTGCCTTTTTAGTAGGCAGTCTGGTCGGCGCTACAAACAATGGCACGCTGTATCCGATGGCAAGCATTGCCTTCGTGCTGGGCTTGCTGAATTTTTGTTCGGTACGTGTTCTCGCCCGTTCTCCCACTTGCGAATGAACAGCATAAAAAAACCACTGGCTGTGGCCATCATGGGGCCCACCGCCTCCGGCAAAACGGCGGCGGCGCTGCATATCGCCGCGCAACTGCCTTGCGAAATCATCTCGGTCGATTCGGCGCTGGTCTATCGCGGCATGGATATCGGTTCGGCCAAACCCAGCCTGGCAGAACGCGCAGCTGTGCCGCATCACTTGATTGATATTCTGGAGCCGAGCGAGTCCTATTCGGTGATGCAATTCCGGCAGGACGCCATCAGGCTGGTTAGCGAAATCAATGCCCGTGGCAAGCTGGCCTTGCTGGTTGGCGGCACCATGCTGTATTTCAAAGCCTTGCGCGACGGGCTGGACGATTTGCCGCAAGCGGACAAAGCGCTGCGTGCGCAACTCGACGCCGACATTGCCGCCTTCGGAAGCCCGGCCCTGCACGCCCGCCTGCAAACTCTGGACCCAATCACTGCTGCCCGCCTCAAACCCAATGACACCCAGCGCATTCAACGGGCAATGGAAATCCAGTTACTGACCGGCCAACCGATGTCAGCGCTGCTGGATAAGGCCATCAAGGTCGAGCTGCCGTTTACGTTGCTGCCCTTTGCCCTGGAGCCTTCAGATCGCAGCGTGCTGCATCAGCGCATTGCACTGCGATTTGACCAAATGCTCAATGCCAGCCCCGGCCTGCTCGACGAAGTGCGCAACTTGCGCAGCCGCGGCGACTTGCATCCACAACTGCCGTCCATGCGCTGCGTCGGTTACCGGCAAGCCTGGGAGTATCTGGATGGCGAGATTGATTTGCACAGTTTGCGCGAAAAAGGCATCGCTGCCACCCGCCAGTTAGCGAAACGGCAACTGACCTGGCTGCGCAGCATGCCAGACCGAATCGTGGTCGATTGTCTGGCGCCGGATGCGGCACAGAATATTCTTGAGCAAGTTCAGGCTCACTTAGGTTGACACGAATCACCGCAGCCGCCATAATTTCGGGCTTCGTGGTGATATAGCTCAGTTGGTTAGAGCACAGCACTCATAATGCTGGGGTCGGTGGTTCAAATCCACCTATCACCACCACAAGTCTTCAGTAAAAAAGCACTCAGAGCGATCTGCGTGCTTTTTTTACGTCTGAAAGAACGTATCAGGTCTGGCTGCTGGCGAATGCCAGATAGTTAAGTGAAAATTTATTCGCTTGCAATGAAAGACACTGGGTCCCGGCCTGCGCCGGGACGACGTTTGCGGGGCTAGATAGCGGTAACTCGTCATCACATGCAGGTGATGAAGGTAGGAAATTGGAATGCGCCTCAACCTCTACCGTCGCCCCAGCGCAGGCTGGGGCCCAGCGTCTTTACTTCACTGACCGGCATTAGGCTGCTGCCAACTTGCCCAGCAAGAAAAAAACAGAATCAATATTTCTGCAGCAAATATTCACTCACCTTCGTCGCATCTTTAGTCAGCAAAGTATCGAGACGAGAATTCATCACGTAGATATTCTTACCAACTTTCGTCGCAGTAGTCGGAAACGAATGGGCAGTTTTATGCACAGCGTGTTGCGTGGCAGACTTCCAGCCGTCTGTAGAGATCAGCTCCACCACTTGGTCATTGCCTGCATTTTGCACGATAGTCAGGCGGGTTTTGTCACGTAACAGCATGCCGTCTGCGCCTTTCAATGCTTCGGGCAGGCTCACGCGTTCAATGTCGGCGCCATTGCTGGTGCTAATGCGGAAGATTTCGCCGCTGTTATATTTATTGACTAGTAAATAACCATCCGGATGCGCCACGATGCCGTTTAGGTTGAATCCTTCACCCTTGAACAAATCGCTTCTCGCAAACACGCTGGCCTGACCTTTGACATCCACGCGATAAATCACCGGGGAAAAACTGTCGGTCACATAGATATTGCCCGCCACGTCCATCGTCAGATCATTGGCGAAATGACCGCCTTCCACCAGCTTGCTCAGGTCATGATATGCACGGCGCTCGCCGGTCTTAGCATCGTAAGCTGCCACTGCTGCCAGTTTGTTTGCCGTGGCAGGACTGCTACGAGTCGATGCACCCAAGTCGCCAATAGCGGTCCACAGCAGGTTGCGTTTAGTGTCCAGATACAGGCCTACACTGGCGACGAGTTTTTCGTCCTGAATAAAGGGGGTGTAGACACCCTTGGTCGTCACTTTGCCTATTACGCCCTTATGAATGGAGCTGACAAAAAACACTTTTTGCGCAGGGTGCCATGCAATGCCCTCGGGGTAGGCTTGGTCTGCCGTAAAGGTAATGCCTTGCGGCGACACAGCATCTGCGGCCTGGGTCAGGCCAGCGCAAAACATGGGGATGCTCAGCTGCGCTGCGACGACGAAGTTGCGGATAAATTTAGCGTTGCTCAATGTAGACATGGGAAGCTTTCTGGCCATGAGGCCCGCAAGGTTTTAACAGCGATAAAAAGCGAAGCGTTTTCGTTCAAACCCAATAGGCCTGCCCTTGTCGAAGCGATATTTCAACAAAGTTAACACTTCGATTCAAAGACAAAAGCAGTCCAAACGAGGCAGTTAACGAACCGCGTTTAATGCGGATTTTTCTTCACGCTGCTTTCCTGGTGTGCGGGTACATCGCATCCATAGCAGTCTGGTCCATTTCGGTCTTGAACTTGTGCGCATCACCCAGTGACGGGTTGCCAGGTAGTCGTAGTTGATGTGCCAACGCCGTGCCGCTTCAAAATCATAACGATTTTGCGCATATTCTTTTGGCTCTGGCGCAAAGTGACGAAAGTGCACCGCCTGACCAGAAAACGGACTAGCGTTGCTGTTGAAAACGTTGGGGTCGCCCTCTTGTAGCGCTGTTGTGCTGCTCACCGACGCAGGCAAACAGTTTTTGCCACGGCCACAGGCATTTGGCGAGGTGCCTTATTGGGATAATCCGTATTTTCAGGAAAATATGAGCCGGTAAACATTGCGCAACCAGCTTGAAATGCAAAAAGCCCTCTGCAACAGAGGGCTGACAGAGGGCTTTTCGACAGCAGACTAAACTGCATTAATCCTGAATGCATTAACGCATTCAGGCTTCACAACTTAGTCCTTCTTGGCCGGGATCACGCTCAACACACCGTTTTCGCTCAAGCGTGCTTTCAAGTCGTAAGACACGGCTTTGGCTTCATAGCCAGCAGCGTGCGCATCATTGACCTTGGCTTCGAGTGCGTCAGCAGTCGATTGGGCTTTTGACACGCTTTGTGCTGCCTTGTTGGCGGTGGCAGCCACATTGTTGGTGGTCACTTCCAGGTCTTTCACGGCAACGTTCAAACGCTGGCTCAAGTCTTTGGCATCGTCACTCGCTTGCACAGCGGTCAAGGATTTGCGGTCGGCATCAACAGAGAGTTGACGCGCTGCTTCTGAAGTCGCCAGTGCCGATTCCGAAACCGATTTGGCTTCAGTGCTGACTGCTACCGATGCCTTCGAAGTCAGGTCCGCTTCCTGGGACAGCTTGTCAGCAGCAGCAGCAACACTTTTTGCTTCGTCGCTGGCTTGTACCGCAGCTTTGGATGTGGCGCTGGCGTCCGTTGCCAGGCCCACAGCCGATGCGGATGCAGCTTGTGCTTCATCGCTGGCCTTGGCAGCGGCGGCGGCTGTCTCTGAGGCAGCGGCAGCTGTTTCCGAAGCAGCAGCTGATTTTTCTACAGCGGTGACCGAATTATTTTTTGCTTCGGTGCTGACAGCAACGGCGCTATCCGATTGTGCTTTCGCTTCCGCGCTGGTGCCAATTGCCGATTCCGATGCAGCTTTGGATTGTGCAGCAAAAGCGGCAGCCTCTTGGGCAGCCAGAGCAGCCTGGGCCGCTTCTGCTTTAATTGCCTCGATCTGTGCCTGCAAAGAAGTAACGCTATCGGTTGTAGCGCAACCGGTCAGGAGGGCGGCAACAACAAATGACAGGGAATAAGCGATGTGACGTGAAGCCGATTTTTTCATAAAAATTCTCCGATATGGTGCTGCGAACAGCAAGCAGTAATTGAAACTGCCAATTTAATATTATTTTTTTAGAATACTGAGTGATTCAAAAAGCACTGAAACAAATCACTAATTCTGGACATAAACATAACATAATGCCCAGGCTTAAGCCAGCAAACTCAGATTTATTCGGCGCTGATTCATGCAATCAGGACTGAAAATATTCGATCGGTAAATGACTACTTAAAATAGTAATTTAAGTCTGTTCCCGATGAGATGTGATATTCAAGCTGGCAAGTGAAATTAATAGTTAATAGTTAATGTCCGCCAGTCTGCCTGTCATTAATCCTCTGGTTTTGATATTTTTTTACTATTATTTTCAGTGTCCGGTTTTTTGAAACCTGAAATCAATCAGCACTACATTTAGTTCGGCAATGGGCCAGCAAAAATCGGTTCGCGCAAATGCTCCACTGAGCACTAATCTGCACCATAATGCATCACTCAAAAACGTCTGTTTCCAATCCGTGTTTCGTTAACTGACTTATTTAGGAATATCAATGAAAAGCTTGGCTTTAACCGCAGCACTTTCAGCCCTACTCCTGTTTTCCGGTTGCAGCACAGTCAATCCAGGGGACCCGCAAGCGAGCGCGCCGACTGAGGCCTCAGCTATTCCGGTGAAAGACGTGGGTGGCAAAATTGATGGCAAATCCAATGCCAAATCAGATAACAAAGCCGATGGCAAAACCAGTCTGGGCAGCGTTGAAATGGCGGACGCCGAAGTCAGAAAACTGCAAGAGCCCGCCAGCGGCGCAAAATCCAGCGCAGACAAAGGCGGCAATCAGGACCTCGCCCAAGACAGCGGCAAGGGCGCGCCTGACACGGCCAATGCGGAGCAACTCAACGACCCGTCAAAAGACCCGCTCAATGATGCCAAGAGCGTGCTGGCTAAGCGCAGCATTTATTTTGACTACGACAGCTTCGAAGTAAAAAAAGAATTCCGCAACATCGTTGAGGCACACGGCAAATATTTGCAGACCAACCCAAAGAAAAAGATATTGATTCAAGGTCATACCGACGAGCGAGGTGGCGCAGAATACAACCTGGCGCTTGGTCAGAAACGTGCTGAATCGGTGAAGAAAATCTTGTCGCTGTCAGGCGCAAAAGAAGAACAACTCGAAGCCGTCTCGCTGGGCAAAGAAAAGCCGAAAGCACTCAGCAGCGATGAAGCATCATGGGCTGAAAACCGGCGCGTTGATCTGGTGTATTGATACCGCTCTTACGCTTTGATTCAACAAAAAACCCCGCGAAAAATTTTCGCGGGGTTTTTTTATTTGGCACAAGCTGTACGTAAAGTTAACTGGCAAAAGCCGTCGCCCGCCTTTGCACACCGGCTGTCAATACACTCATCACCAGTCCCAGCAGTGCCAGCATTGCCGCCGCCAGTGGCACGCTCTGCAGACCCAGCTGATTGGTCAGTACCGCTCCACCGACCCAGGCACCCAACGCATTGCCGACATTGAAGGCACCGATATTTAAAATCGACACCAGATTGGGAGCGTGCTGGCCAAAGCGCACCACGTTCACCTGCAAAGCCGGCACTAAGGCAAACGCGGCACACGCCCACAAGAACAAAACCACTTCCGTCGCAATCAACAAGTTGCTGACCATGCTGAGCAACAAAGACAATAGAGCCATCGCAACGAAAGCGCCCGCCAGTGTCGCCGTCAAACGCCAGTCAGCCAGCCGGCCGCCAAGCACATTGCCAACGGTCAGCCCCAGACCGATCAGTAGCAGAGTCAGAGTCACGCCGCGTGAAGATAGTCCTGTCAGGTCGAGCAAGAATGGCGCGATGTAGGTAAAGATCGTAAACATCGCCGCTGAGAACAGCACCGTCATCGACAACGCCATCCACACGCCCTTGTTGCGCAAGGCCGCCATTTCACTACGCAAGGATTCGCGTTCTTCATCCTGTGCGCGTGGCAGTGCCAGCACCAGGCCGATCATGGCGAGCACCCCAATGACGGTGACTGCCCAGAAAGGCGCGCGCCAGCCGGCAGCCTGCCCCAGAGCGGTGCCCAGAGGCACGCCCAGCACATTGGCCAATGTCAGTCCGGTAAACATCATCGCCACCGCCGACGCACGCCGGTTCGGCGGCACCAGACTGGCGGCCACCACCGCGCCGATACCAAAAAATGCACCGTGACATAAGGCTGTGACTACCCGGGCCATCATCAGCAAGCTGTAATCGGTAGCCACCGCGCAGAGCAAATTACCGACAATGAAAATGCCCATCAACATGATCAGCGTCGATCGTCTTTGCAGACCAGCGGTAGCTGCCGCCATGAATGGCGCGCCGATCGCCACACTGAGTGCATAGGCAGTGATCAGCCAGCCCGCAACCGGAATGGTCACGCCGAGGTCAGTCGCAACCTCGGGCAACAAACCCATGATGACAAATTCGGTGGTGCCAATACCGAAAGCAGAGAGAGCAAGAACAATCAGGGGAAGGGGCATTACGCTTCAGTCAAAAAATTAGCAACCAGACGGTTGAAGCGCGCCGCATGTTCAATTTGCGTCCAGTGCCCGCAACGACCAAACACATGCAGCTGCGAGCGTGAAATCCAGTTCGCCAGATTGAGTGAATTAGACAGCGGAATGATCTGGTCTTCGCGACCGTGAATCACCAGCGTGTCATGCGGCAGCGCACGGATGTCGGCTTCACGGCTGGCTAAGGCATCGACACCGTTTTGTCGCGGTGCCGGAAACATCGACGAAAACGCTTCCTGAAAGCCCGGCTGAATACTAGCCTTGTAACGTAGTTCAGCCAGTTCATCGGTGACCAGATTGCGGTCGTAAGCAAACACGTCGAGCAGCTTGCGCATGTTGGCAATCGACGGCTCATAACCCCAGGCCAGATCAAGACCGGGTGTCAGCGTAAACGGCACGCCGGCACTACCCATCAACACCAGTTTGCGCACGCGCTTGGGATGACGAATCGCCAGCGCCAGCGCCAGTCCGCCGCCAAATGAATTGCCGACAATATCGGTCGATTCAATTTCCAGTGCATCCAGCAAACCGACTGCCTGATCGACCCAGGTGTCCATGCCATAGCGGATACCGTCTGGCCTTTCTGTGAAACCAAAGCCGACCATATCGGGCGCAATCACGCGCGAGCCTACAGCCAACTCCGGTATCGTCAGACGCCAGTTGGCCCAACCGGTTACGCCGGGACCGGAGCCGTGTATCAGCAGTACCGGCTTGCCACTACCGACGTCGTGATAATTGGTGCGGATGCCATTGGCAAGAATGAAATTAGCAATCTCTGGATTATGTGCGCCGCCCATGACTTAACGACCCCGATCTTTGGCGCTGACGCCAGCAATGCCCCAGTTCGTATTGGGCACTTCCAAGATCATCACGCGCACCGTTTCTATCGGTGCACCGACCGCTTCGCATAAAGCCGCAGTGACTTTTTCAATCACGGCGCGCTTCTGTTCTTCGGAACGGCCTTCTATCATATGAATTTGTGCAAATGGCATAGATGTCTCCTGAATTTATATTGGGTTAAACGAAACGCATGGAGGTACTACCCATGCCCTGCACGCGCAGCCTGACCTGGTCGCCGGCCTGCACTGCCACGGCTTCAGTAATGCCACCCGACAGAATCAGGGTACCCGCCGGAATTTCTTCGCCCATCGCACCCAGATGATTGGCTAACATCGCAATCGCTGCAGCCGGATGTCCGAGTACGGCCGCACCTGCGCCGAACGCCACTGGCTGACCATTCTTCTCCAGCACAATGCCGACTGCGCGCAAATCCACACCATTGACTTGCATGCGCTCGCCGCCCAACACATAGCGTGCCGCTGAGGTGTTATCAGCAATCACGCTCTTCAAATCGAATTTGAAATCGCGATAACGGCTGTCGATGACTTCAATGCCGGGAATCACATATTCCGTCGCTGCCAGCACCGCGCCGATATGACAGCCGGGGCCGCGCAAAGGCTTGTTGGTCATGAACGCAATCTCTGGCTCCACCTTGGGATGAATCAGTTCCGACACCTTGCAGTCACCGCCGTCGGCCACCAGATAGTCGGCGGTCATGAAACCAAACACCGGCACCGTCACGCCCATTTGCTTCATCTTCGCGTGCGAAGTCAGGCCCGCTTTCAGACCACCGAGCTTTAAGCCGCGGGCCAGCTTGCGGGCCTTGATCGCGTTCTGGATCGCATACGCATCGTCCCAGTCCATCTCGGGATAGTCGTCGGTGATCTTGGTCGTGTCTTTCGCCTGCAGCTGGCAGTTTTCCAGCAGTTCGGCCAGTTTTTCTATCGTTGCTTTATCCAGTTTCATGCTGCCGCTCTCTTGTCTGCCAACGCCCGTGCCATTGTCATCGCGGTGTCTTCGATCATGTCTTCCTGACCACCGACCATGCCGCGCCGTCCCAGTTCAACCAGCAAATCCCGCGCCGAAATACCGTATTTTTCACCGGCACGTTTGGCAAACAACAGGAAGCTGGAATACACGCCGGCATAACCGAGGGTGAGCGAATCGCGGTCTATGCGAATGACGTGATCCATGATTGGCACCACCAGGTCTTCTGCCACGTCCTGAATTTTGAACACATCGACACCGGTCTCTAT
Source organism: Burkholderiales bacterium (assembly GCA_947451925.1). Lineage (GTDB taxonomy): Bacteria > Pseudomonadota > Gammaproteobacteria > Burkholderiales > Burkholderiaceae_D > Pernthalerella. The sequence goes on from CANGAW010000001.1 coordinate 102,876, forward strand.
CCCCATGCGCGCACACACGGCGATGAACACTTCCATCGGCGTGTTGCCGGCACCGGCACCCAGACCGGCAGCAGCGGCATCGATACGGTTGGCGCCGGCTTCAACCGCAGCCAGTGAGTTGGCAATACCCATGGCCATATTGTGGTGACCATGAAAACCCAGTTCGGTGCCGGGCTTTAAGACTGCACGCACCGCAGCGATACGGGCGGTGACGTCGTCGGGCAGCATGTAGCCGGCCGAGTCGGTAACGTAAATGCAATTGGCGCCATAACTTTCCATCAGCAGCGCTTGCTTGACCAGCGCTTCTGGCTGGCTCATGTGCGCCATCATCAGAAAGCCGACCGTGTCCATATCCAGCGCACGCGCTTTGGTAATGTGCTGCTCGCTGACATCGGCTTCGGTGCAATGGGTTGCCACGCGTATCGTGTGCACGCCCAGATCTTTGGCCATCAGCAAATGTTCGACCGTGCCAATGCCCGGAATCAGCAAGGCCGATACTTTGGCATTCTTCATCTTTGGAATCACCGCGCTCAGATATTCTTCATCCGTGTGCGCAGGAAAACCATAGTTGACCGACGAGCCGCCCAGACCATCACCGTGGGTCACTTCAATTAGCGGCACGCCGGCTGCGTCCAGACCGCAAGCGATGCTCTGCATTTGCTCCAGGCTCATCTGATGACGTTTCGGATGCATGCCATCACGCAGCGTCATATCGTGAACGGTGACTTTTCTACCTTTGAGATTCATGATGATTTCCTTGGTGTTCAAGCGGCTTGCAAGCTGAGCTTGCCGGCCAACATTTCTTCGGCAAACATCTCGGCGGTGCGCGCGGCGGCCGCCGTCATGATGTCGAGATTGCCCGCATATTTAGGCAGGTAGTCGCCCAGACCTTCGACTTCAAGGAAGATCGAAACGCGCTTGCCGTCAAACACCGGGCCATTCACCAGCCGGTAACCCGGCACGTATTTCTGCACTTCTTTCAGCATCGCGTGCACCGAGGCGGTAATCTTGGCCTGATCCGGCTCGCCTTCGGTCAGGCAATGCACGGTGTCACGCATGATCAGCGGCGGCTCTGCCGGGTTGATGATGATGATCGCCTTGCCTTTTTGTGCGCCGCCTACCTTCTCGACGGCACCTGCGGTGGTGCGGGTAAATTCATCAATGTTTTTGCGGGTACCCGGGCCGACCGAGCGGCTTGAAACGGTGGCGACAATTTCGCCGTAAGCCACCTTCTGCACCCGCGACACCGCGGCCACCATAGGAATCGTCGCTTGCCCACCGCAGGTGACCATGTTGACGTTCATCTCGCCTTTGCCCACATGCTCCATCAGGTTCACGGGCGGCACACAGAAAGGACCAATGGCTGCCGGCGTTAAGTCAATCATCAGCACGCCGAGCGCATTGAGCTTGCGCGAATTTTCGGCATGAACGTATGCGCTGGTGGCGTCAAAAGCAATTTGAACGCCATCGGCCTTTACATGGGGCAGCAGACCATCCACGCCGTCGGAGGTGGTTTTGATGCCCATTTCGCGGGCACGTTTCAAACCATCCGATTCGGGGTCGATACCCACCATCCACACCGGCTCCAGCACCGGACTGCGCTGCAATTTGGCCAGCAGATCGGTGCCGATATTGCCGGGACCAATCAGTGCGCATTTGATTTTCTTTGTCATGAGTAAAACTCCTAAAATGAATATGGCGGTGACGAAGGATTAGACGAAGCGCACTGTCGCGCTGCCAAGACCACCCACCGAGCAAACCAAACTGTCGCCTGCCTTGACCGGCACCAGCGGCGACTGCGAACCGGACAGAATCACATCACCGGCTTTCAATGAAATGCCGAAGGCACCTAAGGTGTTGGCCAGCCAGGCCACGGCATTCACCGGCGAACCCTGCACCGAAGCACCCGATGAGGTGCTGATGATTTCACCGTTTTTTTCCAGCACCATGCCAGCGACTGACAGATCAAGTTCGTAAGGTGTCCGACGCACGCCACCCAAAGAAAAAACACCACAGGAAGCGTTGTCGGCCACGGTGTCTTGAATCTTGATTTTCCAGTCCTTGATGCGCGAATCAACAATCTCGAAACAGGGCATTACGCACTCCGTCGCGCGCAGCACGTCGTCGGCCGTCACACCCGGTCCGGTCAGGTCGTGCTTGAGAATAAACGCCACTTCAGCTTCGGCTTTTGGCGCAATCATTTTGCTCACATCCACCGCTTGACCTTCGTTAAACACCATGCCCGAGAGCAGGTAACCAAAGTCAGGCTGATTGACGCCAAGCATGTCCATTACCACTTTGCTGGTGACGCCGATTTTCTTGCCGACCACAATTTCGCCCGCGTCCAGCCGGCGTTGAATCATGCGCAACTGAATGTGATAGGCGTCTTCGATCGTGATATCGGGTTCGCGATTAGTCAGCGGCTCAATCGGCGCGCAACTAATCAGCGAGTCATACAGTTCGTCGCCGTAGCGTGCGATAGTCTGTGGGGTCATTGCCATTGAAAATTCTCCGCTCTTAAAGTTTGATCATTACGTTGCGCAAGTCAGTGTAGAACTCCAGCGAATGCACGCCGCCTTCGCGACCAATGCCGGAGGCTTTGGAACCACCGAAGGCGGTGCGCAAATCACGCAAGAACCAGCTATTGATCCAGCACAGACCGACCTGCACCGAGGCCGCCATCTGGTGCGCCGTTGACAAGTTTGAAGTCCAGATAGTGGTGGCCAGACCGTATTGGGTATTGTTGGCCAGTGCAATCGCTTCTTCTGCAGTATCGAACGGTGCGATGTGGCAGCAGGGGCCAAAAATTTCTTCGCGAATTACCGAAGCCGTTTCGGGCAAGCCGGTCCAGATGGTCGGCTGCACCCAGTGACCATTTGCCAATTCAGCAGGCATGGTCGGCGAACCACCACCGGTGACGATGATCGCGCCTTCGGCACGGGCCTTGTCGTAATAAGACAAGACCTTTTGTTTATGTTCGGCTGAAATCAGCGGACCCAGACCAACGCCGGGCTCGTTGGGTGGACCGATTTTCAGCGACTCGGCTTTGGCTTTGAGAGCGGCCACAAATTTGTCAAAGACAGGCCGCTGCACATACACCCGCTCGGTACCCAGACAAACCTGACCGCAATTCTCAAATGCGCTGCGGGTAATACCAGCCACCGCCTTGTCGAAGTCCGCATCGGCAAACACGATGCCGGCATTTTTACCACCCAACTCGAACGACACCGGCCGCACGCCTTTGGCGGCCGCCGCCATGATGGCCTCGCCGGTACGGGTCTCACCGGTGAAGGTGATGCCATCGACTTCTGGATGTGTGGTCAGGAATTCACCGGCCGAGTTCGGGCCGAAACCATGCACCACGTTGTACACGCCTTTGGGAATGCCGACCGTATTCATCACTTCCCCCAGCAGGGTGGCGGTGGCGGGTGTTTCTTCGGAAGGCTTGACGATCACAGCATTGCCGCAGGCCAGTGCAGGGCCGACCTTCCAGGTCATCAGCAGCAAAGGCAAATTCCAGGGACACACCACTGCCACTACACCCAGCGGCGAGCGCACGCCATAACTGATGGCCGTGCCACCATCAGGCGTCGTCATCTGAAAGCTCTCGGTCGGCGCATTTTTGACGATGTCGGCAAAAATCTTGAAGTTAGCCGCGCCGCGTGGAATATCGATGTGCGAGGCCAGCGAATGCGGCTTGCCGGTATCGGCCAGCTCGGCGGCTAAAAAATCATCAAAGCGACGATTAATTTCGTCGGCCACCGCATGCAGCAGTTCAACCCGCTTGACCACCGACATCCGTCCCCATTCACCATCGACTGCGGCGCGGGCAGCCTTGACCGCAGCATCGACCTCGACCTTGCCGGCTTCATGCACCAGACCGATGACCTGGTTGTCGACCGGCGTGCGATTTTCAAAGGTTTTGCTGGTGGCGACAAATTCACCGTTGATAAAGTTATGGAATTGTTTCATGTTGTTTTTCCTTGAAATGCTGAATCTGTTCTTTAAGTTCAGGCCAGACCAATGGCGGCCAGCCCTGCGCGTGCGCACTCTTCATCCTGTTCGGCCGAGCCGCCCGAGACGCCAATGCCGCCAATGCGCATGCCGTTCTCAACGATGGGCAGACCACCGCCAAAAACTACCAGGCGCGGACGCTCGACAATGCCAATGCGCAGTGCTTCATCATTAGCCAGCACCGTCATCCACTGACTGGTAGCAAAACCGAAACTGGCCGCGGTGTAGGCCTTGTCGATGGCGATATCGATCGAATGCAAAAACGCACCCGGCATACGCAGGAAGCCGGCTAGCACACCGGCGCTGTCAGTGATGGCCGCATTAATCGCAATGCCCAGCGTCTTTGCATGGGCCACGCTTGCCTGCAAGGCAAGGCTGGCTGCTTCGGCCGAGATCACGGCCTGAATGACAGAATTCTGGAGAGGAGTGGTTTTATTCATATTGCATTCTGGTTCGGTTACAGGGTGAGATTAATGATGCAAAGCCATACTGTCCAATACCATTTTTTTCATTCACAATACTGAAAAGGTATGGAATATCAATCAAGGAAAATCGATGGATCTGCGACAAATGCGTTACTTTCTGACGCTGGCCGAGGAGCGCAATTTCACCCGTGCAGCCGAGCGGCTGCACATGGCGCAACCACCGCTGACGCGGCAGATTCGCGCGCTCGAAGAAGATCTGGGTGCCGAGCTGTTTGTGCGCACACCCAAGGGCGTGAACCTGACTGCCGCCGGACAGGCGCTGCTGGCCGAGGTGCCAAACTTGCTGGCACTGGCCCAGCGCGCCAAAGAGCGGGCGCTGCTGGCTAGTCAGGGTCTCAGTGGACGGCTTGATGTCGGTATTTTTGGTTCCGGCGTGCTCGATGTCATTCCGCGCATTCTGTCGCGCTTTCACAAAGAACGCCCCGAGGTGCGCATCGTGCTGCACAACCTGACCAAGTCGGAACAGTTGCAAGCTTTGCGCGAGCGCCGCATTAGTGTTGGCTTCAACCGGTTGATTCCGCCCGAGGAGGATCTGGTAGTCGAGACGGTATTGCGCGAACCCATGATCGTGGCGCTGCCGGCTGCACATCACTTGTGCAAGAAACCGTCGCTGCGTATCAGTGACTTGAGCGACCAGCCTTTGATTCTGTATCCCAACCTGCCCATCGCTGGTCTGGCGCAGCAAGTGCTGCAAGCTTTTGTACGTGAAAAAGCCGTGGTGCGGGTGGAGCAGGAAGTCGAAGATGTGCTCACCGCTATCGCGCTGGTGGCCGGCGGATTTGGTGTGTGCGTCACCACAGCCTCGTCGGCCAGCCTGCGCTTGCCGGGCGTGGTCTATCGACCGCTGGAAAGCAGTGTCCTGCGCGAGATCGAACTCAGTTGCCTGTATCGGCGCGCTGATACTTCGCCGGTACTGTCTGCTTTTGTTGCGGTAGTGCGGGATTTCTCTTTGCATGCGGCTGCACAGGCCGCTGCGCCCAAAGCGAAGCGGCCTGTGCAACGCAAAGCCTGAAAACAGATCAGGTGTAAACATCGGTGAAAGAAGGCACCGCATCGCCGGTGTGATAGAAGATGCCGGTCCACAGCTTGTCTTCGGTCCAGGTCGTCACAGGACGATCCGGTTGTGCCAGATAACCGAGGCCAGCGAAGGTCTCATTGCGGTTGCCACTCGGGTCGAAGAAATAAATCGTCTCGCCGCGGGTAATACCGTGGCGGGTAGGCGCCACATCAATCTTCACTTTGTTTTTGGCCATGATATCGGCTGCCTTGAGCACATCGTGCCAGGAGTCGAGGTAGAAGGAGACGTGATGAATACCCGCCTTGGCGCCGCCGACAAAGGCGATGTCATGCGGAGTATTCGTACGCGTCAGCCAGGCTGCTGCCTGAATCGCGCCGCCAGGTCCGACCATGACTTGTTCAACCAGGTAGAAGTCCAGAGCTTTGCTCAGGAACTCGGTGTTTTCTGCCACCTTGTTGACGCCTGTTTCAGGATTGAGTTCGCACATCAGCAGCACGTGGTCGAGCCAGTGTACGCCTGCGCCCTTGATATTGTCTGGCCAAGGATCAGGATTAGTGGTGCCGACTTCGGTACCGACATATTCCTTGGTGGCGTAGAGACGCATTTCATGGCTGCTTGGCAGCTTGAATTGCAGCATGCGACCCGTCGCCGGAATTGATCCTTCTGGCAAATCGGTGACCTTGATGCCATAGGCTTCAATGCGTTCCTTGAGGCTGTCCAGATCACTTTCTTTTTCAACTTTGTAAGCGATGTGGTTCATGCCGGCCTGATCCGACGGCGTCAGGATGATGGAGTAACGATCCCATTCATCCCAGCACTTCAGATAGACGTTGCCTGCTTTGTCTTCCATCGTCACTTTCATGCCGATCACATCGCGGTAGTGCTTGACTGCCGCTTCCATATCCATCACTTTCAGGCTTGCATGCCCGATTCGCATTACACCCATTTTTGTCTCCTTACTTTGTTGTTGTCGCAGGTGGGGCGGCCTGCTCGGGAATCCCCTTTGAAAACGGTTTACTCATCTTGCCGGCCACTTCGAGTGTGATCTCGGTGCTCGGCCCTACTCTGCAAGCGAGCGTATAGCCCTGTGCTTCTTCTTCTGCCGTCACATGGGCGCGGCTGACCGGGCCCAACAATGCAGTGCTACCGCTGAGTATGCGAATTTTGCACACGCCGCAGCCGCCATTGACACACCCGACCGGTATCCCTTTGCGACCAAGTCGTAGCATGCCTTTGAGCAGGCTCTCGCCGATTGCGCACGCATAGCTCTCGCCTGTCTGGGGTATCGTGACCTGCAGCTTGGGACGGAAGTCGAACATGGTTCTGATATCAGACGCGTTTAAAGAAAGCACTACGCGGCTTGGAGGCGTCAGCTGCCGTAATGAATTTTTCGGCGTACATGTCGCGCTCATAGAGTCGCCCTTGCATCAGGGTGGCGAGACAGGCTTCAATCATCACGGGCGGGCCGCACATATACGCTTTGTGACCAGAAAAATCGCCCTTAAAATGTTCTTTGGCAGCGTCATGCACGAAACCCTTGTGACCTTCAAAACCGCTGGCATCCTCACTGAGCGCGGGGACATAGGTGAAGTTTGGATGCTGTTGAGCCAGCGCCCTGAATTCGGCGTCGTAATACAGTTCAGCCAGATTGCGCTGCCCATATATCAGCGTGATCGGATGGGGATAGCCTTGCGCCAGCAAATCGTGAATCATTGAACGGGGGCTCGACAAGCCGGAGCCGCCTGCCATAAAAATAAGCGGCGCCTGCTCCGAGGTCCGCACAAAAAACCGGCCGTAAGGACCAGAGATGGTCAGCGCATCGCCCACTTTCAGCGTGTTGTGCAGATAAGCGGTGCCGGCGCCGCCTTCGATAATGCGTACATTAATTTCCAGCTCGCCGGTGCGGGCAATTTCTTGCGGTGAATTGGCAATCGAGAACGGACGGCCGCCTTCAACACCAGGCATCACCACCTGCACATACTGACCGGCCTGAAAATCAATCGGATGATCCAGCTTGAGCCAGATCGCCTTGATGGTCGGGGTGACAGTTTCGATGCGGCTGACAGTGGTCTTGAAGTCTTCCATCGCAATGATGCGGGCATCCGGATCATCGTCAATATCGGCTTCGATCGTGACATCGCTTTGCAGCGTGGCGCAACAGGCAAGCGTCTTGCCTTCATCGCGCTCGAAATCCATCAGCGCAAAGGGATTCGAGACACCCGGATCAATATCGCCTTCCAACACTTCCACTTTGCAGGTGCCGCACAAGCCGTGGCCGCAAGCATGGGGAATGTAGACGCCCTTGCGCAAAGCGGCGTCGAGCATGGTTTGTCCATCTTCGACCTCGATGGTCACGCCCAGGGGTTCAATAGTCAGTAGCTGTGACATGGTGTCATTCGTTATTCAATATGTTTTTAAAAAGCCTGCCGCCCTTTACCGACCGACGTACGGCTGCCTTCCAGCGCAGGCGTACGAAACTTGATCAGTGATTTGTGACTCAGGCCATGCTGCTCCAGCGACTTGCCCATATCGGGAATGAAGCGCTTATCCGAGTTGAACCATTGCACGCGCTTCCAGTCGATATCTTCAAATTCGGGATGCTCGCCATACAACTCAGGCAAGACATCCCGCACCAGCGCGCCGAAGGGCAGCGACGGTGGCAGCGGCACGCACAAGGGTGCGCCGTACATCAAGTGGTTTTCCCAGCACAGGAAAATCAGCCGCTTGCCATGGAACACGCTTTCATCATCCTGCTGTCGCAGCGGGTAATCCCCGATAGCCACCATGACGTCGCCTGTCGCTTCGGCTGCCATCACGATTCCGCCTTGTCATCGGGCTTATCGTCGGGCTTCACTTCGTGCTTAGTACGGCCGCTCCAGCGCGCGAAATTCTCGCGGTCCTGGCTGGTCGAAAAATCGCCGTTGTCTTCGCCGCCATTGATGCCGTAATAGCGAATCACCTCGCGCACCGGGCTGTCACCCGGCGAAGCCGGATTGATGTCGTCGGGATAGCAAGAACCCTGATAGATCTGCTGCACCGGCAACCAAGCCTGCACATATTTGCGCGGCTCGTGATCGAAGATCTCTTTGCAGTGGTCGCTGCAGAAGTGATATTTCTGTTCGAGATAAGTAGTCTCGCGGAAGGCAATCTTGGTGGCGTCGCCCGGCTCGGTGAACATCATTGGCACCTGACAGACCTGACACAGCATAGGCAGCACCTGGTTGTACCAGCGGCCATCCTTGCCTTCGGCTTCTTTGTCCCAGTGCTCAAGCCGCTCGCGATAGTGACGGTCGAAAGTGTCCGGATATTTGCTCGACAGCCAGTCGAGTTCGTCCTTGCTCGGAATCCAGGTATGGAAAGCCGCAGCATGACCGTACTGATAGAAAGTGGCCCAAGCCTGATGGCTGATGTGGTCCTTGCCTTCGCAGGCATCCTCCCAGCCCTTAGGCTTGCGGATGCCGTAGCGCGCCAGATCATCAAACAGGGCGCCGCCATTGGATTCGGCGTACATTTCCCATGCTTCTTTCCAGCTCATCACACGCTTGGGCAGCATGTAGTCTTGCATCATCGCGACCAAGGTCAGCAGACGATAACCACGCCAGAACCATTTATCCATCCAGCGCTGCACGATAGGCACGTTGGCCGGATCTTGCTCGAGCATGAACTTGATGCACTCAATGCCCAGCGTCATATGACGTGATTCATCCGACTGTGCCGAGAAGCCGAATGTCACAGTGGACAAATCACCATTGTGCGCAGCGCCGCTCATGAAGGGCACGAACAGCAGATTGGTCAGCACGTATTCAAACGAGAAGCTGACCGCGGTCAGGAACTCGAACGGGCCGCCTGAATACGCGTCTTCGAAAAAGCTCTTTGGCACAGACAGATACCAGACGTTGTCGAACCAGTGGTTGGCGTTATGCATGCCGTTGTAGTACTTGTTGTAATGCGAGATCGCATGCGTCTCGGTCTGGAAGTGACGCAACTCGTCCACCGCCTGCATCTGCGCTGCCACCCGTGCACCGGCGCCGGTGAACTGGCGGCCGGCATGGGCGAAACCACGGTGAGCGTAATACTCCAGCGGTGTCACGCCCTGAATGAAAAGCTTCAACGCATTGATATAGCGCGCATCGGTGACGCCGAGTTCACCATGGTTTTGCGCGAAGGCTTCAATCACGGCATAAAGTTTTTTCTCTTTTTCAGCCTGATACTTCCAGTAGGCTTCCATCGTCAGACGGAACGGGTCTTCCCATTTGTCCCAGTCATGAATGATGATGCCTTCGTATTTATCGTAAGGAAAAACCTTGTCCATAGGCTGATAGGTGGTGTCCCAGTGCAGACCACGCGTCATGGCGGCGTAGCGTTCTTTGAGGCCCAGTTTTTTCTTTTTTACACGTGCGTCCATGTGAGAACTCCTTGTGTGTGTCGTTAATATTGTTTGAAGGGTTTTTTACTAATCAAAGGCCAACTGCTTCACGGTCACTGACCGGGAAATAAGCCAGGTGCAGAATCTTCGGATCATCACGCAGCTTGCCGGGCTCGCCGTCATACGACACGCTGCCGCGCGACATCACATACGCATGGTTGGCCAGTGCCAGCGCGAGCTGGGTGAATTGCTCAATCAGCAGCACACCAATGCCGCTGGCGGCGATGCGCCGTATCACCGGTACCAGACGCGCAACGATGGTCGGTGCCAGTCCGAAAGAGAGTTCATCAATCACCAGAAAGCGTGGTGTGACAATCAGTGCCTGTGCCAGTGCAACCATTTGCTGCTGGCCGCCGGACAGATCACCGGCTGCATGCTGGAGACGCTCTTTGAGTTCGGGGAAGAGTTCCAGCGTGCGCTCGATCGAGGCATTCAGTTCGGAGCGACCCAGACCGCCACCGGCGACCAGCAAGTTGTCGCGCACGGTCAGTTCGCGCAGCACTTGATGGCCTTCGGGTACGGTGGCCACACCGCGCCGACGAATCTCATCGGCTTCCATGCCGACCAGATCAATCCCATCCAACCAGATCTCGCCAAACGCTGGCTCGACCACACCCGCGATGCCAAGCACGGTACTGGTCTTGCCGGCGCCGTTGGCACCCATCAGCGCCGTGATGGAACCGGGTGCAATAGAGAGTTCGATCGCATTCGTGACAGGTTTGGTACCACGTACCATGACCAGATTACGGATTTCAAGATAACCATTGCGCAGGTTGTCAGGACGAATTTTTGCGCTCATGCCGCAGCCTCCAGTTCGTCGAAATTGCCCAGATAGGCCTGTTGCACTTCCGGATTTTTCAGCACATCATGGGTCGAACCCAGCGCCAGCAATTTACCGAAGTCGAGCACCATGGTCTCGTTACAGCAGGCTGCAATCAGGTCAACGTCATGGTCGATCAGGAACACTTGCGCCTTGCAATAGCCAGGTATGCCCTTGATGACTTTTTCCAGATGCTCCGATTCGGCGCCGCTCATGCCGGCACCCGGTTCGTCCAGCATCACCAGCTTGGGATTGCCGATCAGGGCCTTGGCGATTTCTGCCAAATGACGTTCTTCCGTCGACAGGTCACTCCCGCGCCGATGGATACGATGGGACAGACCCACGAAATCAATCGCGCTCAGGATGGCCTTGGTCTCGGCCGCACGGCTGTCGAATTTCACTTGATCGGAAATGGCCTGCACGTTTTCCAGCAGCGTTAAGTCTTCTGCGATCTGGTCGGTCTGGAAGGTACGGCGCAAACCAAATTCGGCGCGCTTGTGAGCGGGCAAACCAGTAATAAGCTCGCCATTGACTTTGACCCACCCTGTTTTGGGTTGCACAAAACCGGACAGCACATTGAGCAGCGTAGTCTTGCCGGCACCGTTGGGACCGATCAATCCGACGATAGGTTTGGTCAGTTTGACGGTCAAGCCATCGATGGGTTTGACGCCGCCAAATTGCACGCAGATGTCATTAATTTCTATCATTGCCGTAGTCCCTGTTTAGCGGTAGGACGCAAAAGGTTTGGGATAGCGTGCATCGATGCGTTGACGCAAAGGCAGCACTGCCGGATAGAGCGCCAGTTCGATCAGGAACTTGAGCACGATGGCGCTCCAGATAATGGTCAGCGCAATCGAAAACTCGACATCGAACACACCCCACGCGACCCAGCCCACGAAGAAGCCGATGAACAACATATTGAGCGTGCGTTTCAGAATGCGATGGTCAGCCACCAGTCCAAGCGCTTCAACGATGCGCGCCAATCGCAGCGAGATCGCCGCTTCTACATCCTCGGCGAAGTTCTGCACGCGCTTGCCGAAGAAGCCCAGTAGCAGCCAGCACACGCCGGGAATGGCTTGCCTGAACAGCAGTGCAATCAAGGCAATGAAGAGCGTGCCGGCAAAGCTGGCGTAGCCGAAATGTGACGCCGCCAGCGCCAGACCGACAGCGATCACGCCCCAGATCAGCGAGCCTTCGATGATGCGACTGACACGCACGAATTTATAAAAGTCAGCCAGTTGACCGGCGAGTCCTTTACGCCCCTGAATCAGCGACACCAGCAAGGCGAAGCCATAAAACGCATTTGCCAGATTGCCGTCGGCACCGTGGTCATTGAGCAAGGCGGGCAAGGCACGGATCAGGAGGCCCGCAATCACCGCACCCATCCAGTGATAAGAACCGCCAACGATGGTCAGGCCATACAACAGAATCGATTGACTGGTCGGAAAGCCGGTGTTGTCGAGTTGGCCGTTCAAGCCGGCGAGCAAACCACCGGCCAGTCCGGCGAGTGCGCCGCCGAGCGCGAAGGCCCAAGCCTTGTAGCCCAGCACGGACACACCGGCAGCAATCGCTGCGGCTTCACTCTTGCGAATGAGCGCCCAGGCACGACCGGGCATGGTGGCGCGCTGCCATTCAATCAGGGCCATGCCGGCTGCCAGCCAGAACATCACATAACGGAAGTAAGCATCGTCGCTGCTAGCGACCCACGGCCGCTGGATCAGTGCACGCTGGCCATTGACTACGTGACCGGCCCAGCCTTCGCCGCCATCCGGAAAACCAATCACATTCACCACCACCTGAAAGGCGGCAGCGACCATCAGTGTCAGCAACGCCAGATACAGTCCACGCATACGTAGCGCAGGCAGGCCGACGATGAGGCCAAACACGCCGGCGATTACGGCGCTAATCAGTAGCGCAATTTCAAACGGCAGACCGAAGCCATGTATCAGGCGCAGGCAGAACCAGCCGCCGACACCTGTTAAGGCAAACTGCGCCAGCGACACCATGCCGAGTTGGCCATACAGCAGCGACACCGTACCGGCCACCAGCGTCAGGCAGGCGACGGTGCTAAAGGTATTGAGCCAGTAAGAAGAGAACAGTAAAGGTCCGATTACGGCCACCACAAAAAAGGTGATGAGCATCGGGCGTATCCGCTGGAACGGTGTACCGGGCGGGATATCAGGTTTGTCTTTGTTTCGGGCCATGATGTTTACTCCAGATGACTGTTGTCGCGCGACAGGCCAATACCTTGGCGCTGCTGCCACAACACAGCCAGAATGGCGACGACGAAGGCGGTGGCGGAGCCGTAGCGTTGTACGCCCGGTACCAGGTTGACCATGGATTCAATGACGCCAATCGTCAGCCCACCCAACACCGTCGCCGTCAGGGAATTCATTCGTCCAACCATGGCCGCTGCCATCGCCGGAATCACAAGAAAAGTTAATACCGTAGGGTTGAGTCGCACCATGTTGCCCATGAACAGACCCGAGACGCCTGCCAGCAATCCCGCCAGCGTCCAGGCCCAGGTGTCGATGTTCTTGATACGCACCCCAACCATTGCACTTAATGTGCGATTGCTCTGCAAGGCCCGCATGCGCAAACCCAGCGGCGTTTTTGCCAGCAACCACAACATGCCTGCTGTCGCTGCTGCAGCAAACACCAGCGCTGCGACCCGGGTGTGGCTAATTAAACGGCGGCCATCGAATTCGATACCGTCTGAGTCCGTAGGCAACACCAGACGGCGTGGGGTGTCACCCCAATACCACTGGGCGAAACCCATAATCATCAAGGCAAAACCGAGTGTCGCCATCGCCCGCACTACCCTGTCCTGATGGGTCAGTGAAGGTGCGATGAAGCGACCATAGGCCCAGGACAGCAAGGTGGCCGAGCCGATGCCAGCCACCCAACCCATCCAGTCTGCATATTCAAGGTCAATGATCTGCCAGCACACCATGGCGGCCAGACCGCCCAGTGCACCGTACGCAAAGTTGACCACGCCGCTGGCGCGGTACAGCACCACTAGGCCGACGCCTGAAAGTGCGTATACCGCGCCAACGCTAATGCCAACGACTAGGAAGGGAAGCAAGGTTTCCATGTTCGACTCGGTTTGCCTTAATTAATAACGTTGGTCTGCTTAGTTAACTAAGCCGCCCTTGGCTTCGAGTGACAGCACATCGCTGAGCTCGGAGTCTTTGGACTGATAGCACTCGGTCAAAGTCTTGAAGCCGCCTGGAATCAGGAGCGCAGCACGACCTTTATGGTTAGGCTGATGACGCTCGCCGTTACCGAAGTACCAAGGTGAGCACATCATGTCGGTCTTCCATTTTTTGGTATTGGCAATCGCGGTGTATGCCGATTTGCGATCGACATTGCCCTTGATGGACAGCAGCGCATCGGTGACGACACGAGCTGACAGGTAACCGGCTTGCGAGAAGGTGTCGCGTGGATCCTTCTTGTCGCCGAACTTGTCCATCACTGCTTTCCAGTTTTGGGTATCGGCACCGACAGTGTCCATAGGCTCGAGTTCCATGTGGACGACTAACTTGTTGTGCCAGTATTTGCCGACTGCTTTAGGCATATCAGCGTGGTAGGCCGAAGTTGGCAGACCCCACTTGATGCTCTTGCCCAGATCCTGCTGTTCAGCAGCGGTCAGGATTGGCAGCATCATGCCGCGCGGCATACCGAGTACCACGCCTTCGCTTTTAGCTGCAGAAATTTGCAGGGCGATAGCGTTGCCGTCGAGTTGGCCCGGATCAAAGATCACGGTCTTGACCGTGACATTATTGGCTTTGCCGTAGGCTTCAACGCCACCGCACACCCAGTCACCGAAACCAGGGATACCGGGAGCGACACAGGTCAGGCTTTTGAGCTTGTTGGTCTCGACGATGTACTGAGCAGCACCCAGTGTGGACTGACGTGGACCCTGATTGAACGAGATGTAGTTTTTGCCGAAGAAGCAGGCACGTGGCACACCAACGCCGGAAACCGATGCCACACCTTCAGCGGCATACAGATTGTTATTGGCGCCACACTCTACAAAAGAAGATGAACCAGCCATCGCCACGACCTTGGTGTCCTTGACCAGCTTACTAGCAGCTTGTGCCGCCACTTCAGGATTCCAGGTGTCATCTTGCACTGTGTAGGCAACAGGGCGGCCGTTGATGCCGCCGTTGGCATTGACGCATTTGAAGTAAGCATCAGCAGCGCGGGCGGAAGAAGAAAAGTCTTCCGGGCCGGTTTTGCCGACGATAGCGCCGATTTGAATCGGATCGCCAGAAGCTTTCTTGCCATTAGCCATGCCGCATTTTTCATCAGCCATTGCCGCGCTGGCTGACATCACTAGGGCGAGGGCGATCGCGCTACCGAGGTAGGTGGTCTTTTTCATGTGATGCTGTCTCCGTTATTGGTATGTGAAAACCACGGTCCCATTTTTTATATTCACGCTGCAGTTGGGGCCGTGAAGGCTGCAGCGCGTAGAAAAAACGTGCTTCTTATCCGCAGGAGCCGTGTATACCTTCTTGTCCCGGCGTCCTGAACCGCAGCACCGACTTATGACCAAAACCATTTTCAGCCAGCGTGCCCTGCAGGCGCGGCGTGAACATTTCTGCGCTGCGAAACCATTGCACCTTGCTCCAGACTATGTGCGCGAATTCAGGGTGCTGGCCATACAGCGCCGGCAGCACCTTGTGCACAACATCATCGAAGCTGGTTGTCAGCGATAGCGGCACTGCCAGCGGCGCGGCAAACATCATGTGTTCGTCCCAACCGATATAGAGCAGCGGCTGCGCAAAGTGCGCGGCTGTATCACGCGGCGCAAAGCTGTATTCACCCAATGCTGAAGTGCTCATAGCTGTGCCTCCTGAGGGTTTTGACCAGCGCCCCAACCAGTAAAATTGGCGTCGTCTTCCGAGCCTTTGAAATCGCCGTTGTCATGCCCCTGCCTGATCTGGCTGTAGTCGAGCACAGCAGAGGCCGCATCAAATCCGGGAGCGGCAACATCAGCATCGGGCTTGAAGCAATTTCCTTTCAAAATCTGATGCACGGACAAACCCGCTTGCACATATTTTTCCGTTTCGTTGACGAAAATTTCTTTGCAGTGGTCGCTGCAGAAATGGAATTTTTCGCCTGCATGCTGTGTTTCGCGATAAGCGATCCAGCGCGGACCTTCCTGCTCGGTGAAGATCATCGGCATCTGGCAGGTCTGACACTGCATAGGCAGCGTCTTGTTGGTGTAGCGCTGGCCTGATTTTTCCAGCTGCGCGTAGTGCTCCAGCCGCGGTCGGTAAAAGCGATCGAAAGTGTCCGGATATTTTTTGCTCAGCCAGTTAAGTTCAGCCGGTTCCGGCACCCAGGTATGAAATGCCATGGTGTCGCCATAGCCATAAAACAGGTTCCATGCCTGATGGCTGATATGGTTCTTGCCGTCGCAAGCCTGCGCCCAGCCCTTAGGCTTGCGGATGCCGTATTGCGCCAGTTCCTTGAATAAGGCTTCGCCACTGGTTTCGACGTACATTTCCCATGACTCTTTCCAGCTCATGGTGTGCTTAGGCTGCATGTAATCCTGCATCATCGCCGCCAGTGTCATGACGCGATAGCCGCGCCAGAACCATTTGTCTATCCAGCGCTGGACAATCGGCAGATTGGCAGGGTCTTGCTGGACGATGAATTTGACGCTCTCCAGACCCATGCTCATATGGCGCACTTCATCCGACTGCGCCGAAAAACCGAAGGTGACGCAAGACAGATCGCCGTTATGTGCCGCACCGCTCATATAGGAGACAAACAGGGGCTTGGTCAGCAAGTAGTCAAAGGAAAAACTAAGTGCAATCAGGCGTTCGAACGGACCAGCGCTTAACGCATCTTCGGCGAAGCTCTTGGGGGCAGCCAGATACCAGGCATGATCAAACCAGTGGTTCGGGTTATGCAGGCCATTGAAGTATTTATTAAAGTTTGCAAACGCATGGGTTTGATTCTGGAAGTGACGGTATTCGTCAGCTGCCTGCTGCTGGCAAGCCACGCGCAAGCCTTCCCCACGGAAGTGGCGACCGAGATGCGCAAAGCTGCGGTGCGCGACATACTCTTGCTGCGTGAAGGCCTGCATGAAGAGCTTCAACACATTGACATAGCGCGCATCGCTGACACCGAACATGCCATTGTTTTGCGCGAAGGCGTCAATCACCGCGTAGAGTTTTTTCTCTTTTTCACCCTGGATTTTCCAGTAGGCGTCCATCGTCAGTCGAAACGGATCTTCCAGCTTGTCCCACTCATGAATAGTGATACCTTCGTAGTGGTCGCAAGGAAAAACCTTATCCATAGGTTGATAAGTGGTTTCCCATTGCAGGCCGCGCGTCATCGCGGCATAGCTCTCGTCGAGGCTGTGCTTTTTTTTCACGACTCGCTTGTCCATATGCAGGCTTTCGTTTAGATGTGAGATCAATCGGGCGGAAAGCTCAGTGCTTCCAGCTCAGGACAAATTCGTCATCGTCTTCTTCCAGATTGCCGGATAAGGTGACGAGGTTAATTTGCAGCTGCTGCAGGTCATAAGGACGGCCGATCATTTCCTCGACAGTCTCGCGGCGAATGACCAGACGGCCCGGTGCGTCGATCTTGACCAGGCCCGGTGAATAGACGACTTGCGCCTCCGGGTTGTCGGCGACGATGGCGTCCACTAGTGGACGCGATTCTTCGTTGTGCTGAAATGCGATGAAGACGTTGGACATGCGATGCTCTCCTGTATTGCTTTTTTATGGTTGAGGCGGGCTAAATTGCGATACCCATCTTGGCAACGCGTGCGTTGTATTCAGCGCGAACTTCCTGCAGTGCGTCCTGACCTTGCTCACCGAGTGCGATTTCAGCCACTGGTGCCAATGCGGCCTGCACACGGTCAGACCAAACCCTGGTCCACTCGGTAATCAACGTCATGTTTTCGGCCGACTCGGTAGCCGCTGTTTTGACGACCGCATCGACCCAGCGCGCGGTCTCGTCATGCCACTCGGGCATGAAGGAAGTCAGCATCGCGATGGCGGTGCCGCCCTTGATGGTCAGATGCTCATCGACAAACGAGCCGTAGATCAGCGGATAGAGCTGACCGTCGATGGCCAGGTTTTGCGCCACGAACATTTCCATCGGATCTTTCAACACCAGTGTGTCTTCGACCAGACGGCGCAGCACTTGCCAGCGCGGATCGTTGAGCCAGTCGTTCTTGCCGGCGTCCAGCACCCCAGGCTCGTCGACCGCCAGACCGAGGCGGGTCAGGTATTGCGCAATGCCGAGCTGATCCATTGAATGGAAGGTGGTGGCTGCAGTAAGAGCGGTACCGTAACCATAGGCAGCGATGAAGCAGTTATTCATATTGCCGGCCCAAGCCACATGACGCAGCGGCATCAGCACCTGACAGGCAATGGCACGCACTTCGTCGGTCATGCGTCCCAACAAGCCGCGTGAATCAACAAATTGATAGTTGGCCTCGACCGCTTCCTGCTGACGCGCACGCGCCATGGTCCAGGTGGCGTAGTAATACTGGCGCGGATCTTTCAACACATACCAGTCAGCCAGCTTGACGGCGGAACGCGAGGCGTCAAACAACTCGTATTGCGGATCCCAGGTCGGACGGTAGTGGAAATTTTGCGTCGGTTGCGCGCCCATCGTGGCTTCTTGATAGCGCGTCGCCGGTTTGTCGCCGCCGATGTAACGCGCCACGTGGGTGTAGGTGTTGCGCGCTGGCTTAATTTCCTTCGCTTGCAGATCAATACTCGACATTATTTTCTCCTAGCTTTTCACCCACGGCTTGCGTGAGAAATTCAACCTGATTTTTTAAACAAAATTCTTCGAACAGGGCTTCCGGCAAGACCAGCTCGCAACCCATGTCCGGCCAGCCCACTGAAAACTCGAAGGCCACCAAGCCATTTGGCTGCTTGCGCAGAATGCGGACGTAGCGGCGTTGCAGCGTCGCCGCATCGGTTTGGATCGCATCCAGCCCACCTGCTTGCAGGTTTTCCGGAATGGCAGGTTTAGACGGGGAAGCAGTCATATGGATAGTTATTTGTTATAACGAGTTATAGGTTTGTGGCATATCATCCAATGCAATAGG
This sequence comes from Burkholderiales bacterium, assembly GCA_947451925.1. GTDB lineage: Bacteria > Pseudomonadota > Gammaproteobacteria > Burkholderiales > Burkholderiaceae_D > Pernthalerella. The sequence continues at coordinate 121,728 of CANGAW010000001.1, forward strand.
TGTGCCAGAAAGCAAGAGTAAACTTTAAAATATCGATAAAATGGCATGAATCCACGGAATTACTGATGCGATCAAGCTTAGGCATTAGTAAAAAATTACGCTGCAAAGCAACATATTTACCGTATAAATGGATGAAATTTGATCAAATGATCAATTGCATTGTGATTAATTTGATCAAATGATAAGGTCATCCAAAATTAGCGCCAATTCACGCTACCTTGAATTTCAAGCAATTTATCGATATTAAGCCATGGATCCCATCAAACTCCCGCCCCTCCCCCAAGACGCCGACCTGCGGCGGCTGGTGCATTTTTCAGCCAGCGATGGACGAATCTGGCTGGCTGGGCACCGGATGCTGCTTTTACATGTGGAAGCATTAGGTGGTTTACGGCGCGAGTTGATGCAAACCATAGGCAGCGAGCAAACCCGGCGCGTACTCAAACGCGCCGGCTATGCCTCAGGCAGGCGCGATGCCGCGCTGGCGCGCCAGGTGCGCCCGAATGCGACGGCCTATGAACAATTTGCCGTCGGGCCGCAATTGCATATGCTCGAAGGAGCGGTGCAAGTCACTCCCGAGCGCTTTGAGCTGGACCTCGAGGCCGGCACCCATCTGGGCATCTTCCGCTGGGACCACTCCTGGGAAGTGGAAGCCCATGTCAAGCACTTCGGTCCCCAAAGCGATCCTGTTTGTTGGATGCTGATTGGCTATGCCTCAGGTTATGTCAGCGCCTTCATGGGTCAGCCCGTCATTTATAAAGAAGTGCAATGCGGCGCCTGCGGCCATGGCCACTGCCGCATTGAAGGCCGGCCACTGAAAGACTGGCCCGATGGCGAATTACTGCAAGAGGATTACGAGGCCGATTCCATGCTGGTGCGAATGGAAGATTTGCATGCCGAACTGGAGAGTCTGCGTGTGACTCTCAACCCCAGAGACGATCTGGGCGAGCTGATTGGCCGCTCCAAATCTTTTAATCAGGCCATTGAATTGCTGCGCAAGGCCGCCGTGACACAGGTGACCGTGATGCTGACCGGCGAGACCGGGGTGGGCAAAGAACGCTTTGCCCGCACTTTGCACGGCATGAGCCTGCGTGCAGACAAGCCGTTTGTCGCCATCAACTGCGCAGCGCTACCGAATGAATTAATCGAAAGTGAATTATTTGGTGCCGAAAAAGGCGCATTTACCGGCGCCGGCACGGCACGACCCGGACGTTTTGAACGTGCCGATGGCGGCACCTTGTTTCTGGATGAATTAGGCGATTTGCCGATGGCTGCCCAGGCCAAACTCTTGCGCGTGCTGCAAAACGGCGAAGTGGAAAGATTGGGATCAACCCAGGTGCGCAAGGTCGATGTGCGCGTTGTCGCCGCCACTAACGTGGATCTTGAAGCGGCAGTTGCTGCCGGACGCTTCCGCCGCGATCTGTTGTACCGTCTCAACGTCTACCCGATCGCCATTCCGCCGCTGCGCGACCGGGTTGAAGATATTGAAGCGCTGGCCAATCACTTGCTGACCCAGTTCATGGCCCAGCATAACAAGCGGGTTGCCGGCATTACCGACCGCGCATTGGATGCGATGCGCCATTACCCGTGGCCGGGCAATATCCGTGAGCTGGAAAATCTGATTGAACGCGGCCTGATCATCGCCGCTGCCGGACAGATGGTCGATGTGGAAGACCTGTTTCCGGTGCCACCCAGTTATCAACACGCGACAGTCAACCAGTCGGGCGAGCTGCAGCACGGCACCCCAACCGACTTTCAGGCCTTGTACGATGATCTGCAACGCCGCGGGGTAAGCCTGGATGGATTAGAAGACGGACTGATACAAGAAGCTGTTGCCCGCGCCGATGGCAATCTGTCTGCCGCCGCCCGCACACTGGGTCTGACCCGGCCACAATTGAGTTACCGATTACAGCGATTGAACAAACCCGGGTAAAGTGACGCTTTGCAAAAAATGGCATTAAAGAGAACACCGTCGTGGCAAAAAAATCCCTGAATGATGTAACGCATGCGGGCGACACCCCGGCCGACCCGCATTACCGCACACTGATTGAGAGAACCTACAGAGAATTGCGCGAAGATATCGTCAGCGGCCGCCTGGCACCGCGCGAAAAATTATTAATCGAACATCTGAAAGACCGCTACGCGGTGGGTGCCGGCACCTTGCGCGAGGCCTTGTCGCGACTCGTCAGCAATGCGATGGTGATCGCCGAAGGCCAGCGCGGCTTCACTGTTGCGCCGATTACCATTGAAGAACTGATTGACATCACCAATGTGCGCGTCAGTGTTGAAACAGAAGCCCTGCGCACCTCGATTCGTCAAAGCGATCAGGCCTGGCGAGACAATCTGCGTGAGTCCTTTGAAGTTTTGTCGACCTTCGAGCAGCCGCTGAATGCCGAGAACGCCAAAAACTGGGAAGCCGCGAATACAAAATTTCATCAGGCTTTGCTCTCCGGCTGCCAGTCGCCGTGGACCTTGCGTGTCATTCGCCAGCTGACCCAGCATTGCGAACGATATCGGCGCTTTGCCATCGGCCTGCAATCAGGGCGGGATGTGCATAGCGAACATGCACTGATTTTCCAAAGCGCCATCGATGGCAAAGATGCACGCGCTGCGCTGGCGCTGGAAGTGCACATTCGCGCCACACCCGAACTGATCATCAGCACCATTCAAGGCGGGGTGGATGTGTTCAAGCAGGTTTAAGCACGAAGAATGGCTGATGATTACTACCGATTACGCAAGTAATTTCATGCCTGTTGTCTTCGATGCTTTTTTATCAAACGTCGCGGTATAGTCGCATCCGGCAGAAAAAGCACTTCTCTCAACAAGGCAATCTGCAAAATCGGCATTATTTCCGGAAAATAAACGGAGTGCTTTTGCGACTATTTCAGACTTTTCAATCACGATGCTCTTCATTTGCAAAAGCAAATCCAGTACATTGCCGATTTCTTTCCGGTCAGCTGCATAGCAACTCTGCAGCACCCATACCAACTCGACAATGGATACCAGAGGAATGAATCCTTGATGATCATCCGTCAGAGATTCAAGCAAAGTCGTCGCTTTTTTTGATTGCACAGCATCGTCTTGCACGATGTATCGCACAACGACATTGGTGTCGAGTCCGATCATTTATTTGCCGCACCTTGTCGCGCTATAGCGGCATTCATATCGTCTATTGATACGGGTTTGATCGGTTTGCGAATCAAACCCTTAAGAGCAGTGACTGACTTAGTCGCCGCCAAAATATGAAATTGTCCGTTGCCGGTGTCTACAAACTCGATACGGTCACCAGGCTGCAGGCCCAAAATGTTCCTCACTGCGACAGGAATGGTGATTTGCCCTTTGGAGGTGATGGTGGCGGTTGACATGGCAATCTCCTTTACCCTTTAATATTCCTTACATTAGCGTAAGGAATTTTGCATGTCAAGATTCGACAGCGATTCAAACCAATCTCTGCATAAGTCAGCCACACCGCCGCAGCAAGCCCCGCGCCTGCTATACTTTTGGGCAGAATTACTCCCCTCTCCCCATGCAAAAAAAAATCTTTATTAAAACCTTCGGCTGTCAGATGAATGAATATGACTCTGACAAGATGGCCGATGTGCTGCATGCCTCCGAAGGCATGATCAAAACCGACACGATGGATGACGCGGACGTCATTTTGTTCAACACCTGCTCGGTGCGCGAAAAGGCGCAGGAAAAAGTGTTTTCCGATCTGGGACGCGTGCGTGAACTGAAACTGAAAAATCCGGCTCTGGTGATCGGTGTTGGCGGCTGTGTCGCCTCGCAGGAAGGCGAAGCCATCATCAAGCGCGCACCCTATGTGGACGTGGTGTTTGGTCCGCAGACATTGCATCGCTTGCCTGATTTGTTAAAGCAGCGCCGGGAATCCGGCCGCTCGCAAGTCGATATTAGTTTTCCTGAAATTGAAAAATTCGATCATCTGCCGCCGGCCAAAGTCGATGGCCCGACCGCGTTTGTGTCCATCATGGAAGGCTGCAGCAAATATTGCAGCTATTGTGTGGTGCCTTATACCCGCGGCGAAGAAGTCTCGCGCCGTTTCGAAGATGTCTTAAACGAAGTGGCCGAACTGGCCGCGCAAGGCGTGCGCGAAATTACTTTGCTGGGGCAGAACGTGAATGCCTTTCGCGGTGTCATGGCCGACGGCGAAATCGCCGACTTCGCCTTGCTGATTGAATACATTGCCGAAATATCCGGCATCGAGCGGATTCGCTATGTGACCAGCCATCCAAAGGAATTCACCCAGCGCTTGATCGACGCTTATGCCCGCATCCCCAAGCTGGTAAATCATCTGTACCTGCCCGCGCAGCATGGCTCGGACAATATTCTGGCGGCGATGAAGCGCGGCTACACCGCCCTTGAATACAAATCCATCATCCGCCGTCTGCGCGCAGTGCGGCCCGACATTGCGATTTCATCCGACTTTATCGTGGGCTTTCCCGGCGAAACAGAGGCCGACTTTGAAGCACTGATGAAGCTGATCGACGATATTGGCTACGACAACAGCTTCAGTTTTATATTTAGTCCGCGTCCCGGCACGCCAGCGGCCAACCTTGCCGACGACACACCGCAAGAAGTCAAACTGGCGCGCTTGCAGCGCTTGCAAAAAGTCATTAACGACAACACCAAACGCTATTCCGATGCCATGGTCGGCAAGACCTACCGTATTCTGGTGGAAGGGCCATCGAAGAAAGACCCGGCAGAGATGCAGGGCCGGACTGAAAATAATCGCGTGGTGAATTTTGCCGCCGGCCCCAATCCGGCGCGACTGATTGGTCAGTTCATTGACGTGCACATCACTGCCAGCTATGCGTTTTCCTTGCGCGGCGATGCCGTGCTTAATCAATAAGCAAATAAATTAAGCAGATCACTTCTTGAAAAACTCAGCGCAACCCTCTTCGCATTTCACGCCCCAGCCCGTTGACAATAAGCGGCTGGCCAATTTGTGCGGCCCGGTCGATGAAAATTTGCGCCAGATTTCTGCGGCGCTGGATGTGACGATTTTCCGCCGTGGCGAAAAATTTATTGCTGACGGTATCAATGCTGCACGCGCCATTGAACTACTGGAAAAATTTTATCTGCAGGCCGACAAACCGATCGCCATTGAAGATATTCAACTAGCCTTGGTCGAGCAGCGCGCCAAATTGGCGGGCAAGCTGGAAAAGCCGGCCATTTTGTCAAAAAAAGCCATAGCAACCCCAGCCGTCACACTCGAGAGCCCTATCCTTAAAACGCGCCGCAGCGACTTGCGCGGACGCACACCGCATCAGATTGAATACCTCAAAGCGATCATGGAACATGACGTGACCTTTGGTGTCGGACCTGCCGGTACCGGCAAAACCTATCTGGCCGTTGCCTGCGCCGTCGACGCACTCGAGCGCGATACGGTCAAACGCATTGTGCTGACCCGCCCGGCGGTTGAAGCCGGCGAGCGGCTGGGATTTTTACCGGGCGACCTGGCGCAAAAGGTTGACCCCTATCTGCGCCCTTTGTATGACGCGCTGTATGACTTGCTCGGTTTCGACCGCACACAAAAATTGTTCGAAAAGCAGGCCATTGAAATTGCGCCGCTCGCTTATATGCGTGGCCGCACTTTGAATCATGCGTTCATCATCCTCGACGAAGCGCAAAACACCACGCCCGAACAAATGAAAATGTTTTTGACCCGCATAGGCTTTGGCAGCAAAGCCGTGGTCACCGGCGACGTGACGCAAATTGATTTGCAGCGCGGACAAAAGAGCGGTCTGGTTGACGCCAACAGCGTGCTCTCCAGCGTGCGCGGGATTGCCTTTACCCATTTCAGCAGTGCCGATGTCGTGCGCCATCCCTTGGTCGGCCGCATCGTCGATGCCTATGAAGCCGCCGCCACTACCGCCACAGTCTTGCGCGATGCCAGTAAAAAATAAACTCTCTTTGTCAGTGCAATATGCCGACACCCGTCTGGCCGAACTGGTTCCCCGCGCAGCCATTCGCCGCTGGGCGCAGGCAGCGCTGCTGGCACCGGCAACGCTGACCATCCGCTTCGTCGCCGAAGAAGAAGGCCGCGTGCTGAACCGTGACTATCGCAGCAAAGATTACGCAACCAATGTGCTGACTTTCGCTTACAACGACGACGAAGACCCTGACGCGCCCACACAGGCCGACATCGTGCTGTGTACCGATGTGCTGTTGCGCGAAGCCAGTGAACAACATCTTCCTCTGACCCAGCATGCGGCACATCTGGTGGTGCATGGGGTGCTGCATGCGCAGGGTTACGACCATGAAGAAGATGCGGAAGCTACGGAGATGGAAGAGCTGGAAACAACAATTCTGGCGCGGCTGGGTTTGCCCGATCCGTATGCGGGAGAGTGAAAAATTCTGTTAATGATTGACGAAAGACGCTGGATCCCGGCCTGCGCCGGGATGACGTTTACGGGCTAGTTGACTATCACTCGTCGTCCCGGCGAAGGCCAGGACCCAGTGTCTTTGCTTCCGATCATTTGGCGTAACAGATTGCAAGATGTCCCCAAGGCCGAAAGCGCTCTGCATCAGCATTATTCAAATCATCACGCCTTTGTTGTATCCTGTTCTACTTCTTAACTCTGGCTTTCAGCCACTATGCAAGACTATCCCCCCGGCGGCCAGCCTGCCGAAGCCAAGCCGCACCGCTCCCTGTTTGAGCGACTGACCGCGCTGATTTCCCCTGAACCCGAAAACCGCAGCGAATTGCTTGAACTGCTGCACGACGCGCATGAACGCAATCTGATTGATGCGGATGCCTTGTCGATGATCGAGGGTGTGTTTCAAGTTTCCGAACTGGCAGCGCGCGACATCATGATCCCGCGCTCGCAAATGGACGCCATTGATGTCAGTAAGCCCATAGAAGAATGGTTGCCGATGGTGCTGGAAACCGCCCATTCGCGTTTTCCGGCTGTCGATGGCGACCGTGACAAAATCGTTGGCGTATTGCTGGCAAAAGATTTGCTGCGCTATTACGCCGAAGAGTCTTTCGATGTGCGCGGCATGCTGCGTCCGGCGGTCTTTATTCCCGAATCAAAACGACTCAATGTGCTGCTGCGCGACTTTCGCGCCAACCGCAACCACATTGCGATGGTGGTCGATGAATACGGCGGCGTGGCCGGCCTGATTACGATTGAAGATGTGCTGGAACAAATCGTCGGTGACATCGAAGACGAATATGATTTCGACGAAGCCGAAGACAATGTGCTGGCAATTAAAGCTGGCGAGCAAGGTCCGCGCTGGCGGGTCAAGGCCCTGACCGAGATCAGTCAGTTCAATGAAGAAATCGGTGCTGTGCTGACCAATGACGATGTCGACACCATAGGCGGACTGGTCGCCAACCACCTGGGTCGCATGCCGCGCAAGGGTGAGCATTTTTCCATCGGCGCGCTGCGCTTTGAAGTATTACGCGCAGACGCCAGACAGGTGCATGTGCTGCTGGTGGAAAAAATGCCGGTGTGGCCAGTCAAGGATGATGGCTGAGCGGGCGTTTTGCATTGAACAATAACTACCTGCCCACCCAGACAGCGATGCGTCCAACCATTTCCTTTGCCCTCGCGCTGCTCGCTGGTGCCGTCTCGGTCTTCGCCTTCGCTCCCTTCGGCCTGTGGCCGTTGCAGAGTGCGGCGTTCGCATTGCTCTTTTTATTAATCCTGCGCGCAGCATCAAGCCGCGCCGCCCTGCAGCTGGGCTGGGCCTTCGCTTTCGCCGCCATCGGCTGTGGCACACACTGGCTGTATGTCAGCCTGCATGATTACGGCGGCCTGCCGGCACCACTAACCGTTTTGGCACTGGCCCTGATGGCAGCGATTCTGGCCGTGCTGTATGGCCTGGCAATGGCTGCGGCATCGTGGCTGATCCGCCGCACGCCCAATCAGGCGCTGGCTACGCTAATGGTCATGCCGGCCTGCTGGATGCTGGCCGACTGGACCCGCAGCTGGATTTTTACCGGCTTCCCCTGGCTGGCCACTGGCTATGCCCATACCGCCAGCCCATTGGCCGCTTACGCGCCACTGCTTGGCGTCTATGGTGTGGGCTGGCTGGCGACACTCGTCGCCGCTTGCCTCACCGTCCTGATCGGCCGTCGCCAGTTTTCCAAAACTGCCGTTGCCCTGCTGATCATGATTCCGGTCGCCGGCATCGCACTGCAATCGGTGATGTGGACTACGCCGCTGGGCAAGCCTTTGTCGGTGCGTCTGTTGCAAGGCAATATTCCGCAAGACCTGAAATTTAATCTGGATCAGCTCAAGAGCACGCTCAACATGTATCAGCAAATGGTGAGCGAGACACCGGCAGACCTGATCGCCACACCCGAAACTGCGCTGCCTTTGCTGGCTTCACAACTGCCCCCAAGTTATTTCGGCCAATGGGCCAGCTTCACCAAAGAGACAGGCAGTACCGTCATCGTCGGTGTGCCGGTCAGCATCGGTCCCGGCATCTATCTCAACAGCGTCATTGGTATCGCCGACGGCAACGCCAATGCCTATCGCTACGACAAACATCATCTGGTGCCTTTCGGTGAATTCATTCCGCCGGGTGCGCGCTGGTTTGTCGAGCTGATGCAGATTCCGCTGGGTGACTTTACCCGCGGCAGCCTGCTTCAGCCGCCAATGAAGATCAAAGACCAGTGGCTGTTGCCCAATATCTGCTACGAAGATTTGTTTGGCGAAGAGATTGCCCAGCAATTGCAGGCCGCGCACATGCGGCATAGTCCACAAGCCAGCATCCTGCTCAACGTTTCCAATATTGCATGGTTTGGCGACACCATCGCCTTGCCTCAGCACTTGCAAATTTCGCAAATGCGCACCCTGGAAACCGGCCGTCCTATGCTGCGCGCCACCAATACGGGCGCCACTGCCGTCATTGATGCCAGCGGCAAGCTTGTCGCCAGTCTGCCGCCCTTTACCCGTGGCACGCTGGCAGCAAAGGTGCAAGGGATGCAGGGTCAAACGCCGTATATCGTTCTGGGCAATAGCACGGTCGCTGGCTTAGCTGCGCTGATCTTGCTTTTATTCTGGTGGCGCGTGCGTCGACGCCCCCCACTGGCGAGCTAAAACCCGATAAAATCGCAGCCTTTAGTTAATCACTGTGTCCCGGCCACAGCAGGGACCATCGCTCATGCTCACCTTTCAACAAATCATCCTGAAACTGCAGGCCTACTGGGACGCCCAGGGTTGCGCTCTGCTGCAACCCTATGACATGGAAGTCGGTGCCGGCACCTCGCACACCGCCACCTTCCTGCGCGCGATTGGCCCCGAGCCCTGGCGTGCCGCTTATGTGCAGCCATCGCGCCGGCCTAAAGATGGCCGCTATGGCGAAAACCCGAATCGCATGCAGCACTATTATCAGTTTCAGGTGGTGTTGAAACCGGCACCGGAAAATATTCTGGCGCTGTATCTGGGCTCGCTTGAAGCACTGGGTCTGAATCTGCAGCAAAACGATGTGCGCTTTGTCGAAGACGATTGGGAAAACCCGACACTGGGCGCCTGGGGGCTGGGCTGGGAAGTCTGGCTCAACGGTATGGAAGTGACGCAATTTACTTACTTCCAGCAAGTCGGCGGACTGGACTGCAAGCCGGTGCTGGGCGAAATTACCTACGGTATTGAGCGGCTGGCGATGTATTTGCAAGGCGTGGAAAACGTCTTCGATCTGGTCTGGACCGAATGGGAAGAAAACGGTGTGACCAAACGCCTCTCCTACGGCGACGTGTTTCACCAAAACGAGGTCGAGCAATCCGGCTACAACTTTGAATATGCCAATGCCGAATTTCTGTTTTCCTTATTTACCAATTACGAAGCCGAAGCCAAGCGCCTGCTTGAAGTCCCGCTGACCCTGCCCGCCTACGAAATGATTTTGAAAGCGGCGCACACGTTCAATCTGCTCGACGCCCGCGGCGCTATTTCCGTCACCGAGCGTGCCGCTTATATTGGCCGCATCCGCAACCTCTCGCGTGCGGTGGCCCAGGCCTACTATGCGTCGCGTGAACAGCTCGGCTTCCCGATGTTGGCCAGGACCCCGCTTGCGGCCTGAAACGAACTATCCAGATCAAGAATATGAAGCAGACACTGTTAGTCGAATTACTCACTGAAGAACTGCCACCGAAGGCATTGGTCAAACTAGGCGAGACGTTTGCCGCCGCTGTCTTCAACGGTCTTGCCGGTCGCGCCTTTCTCGAGCCTGATGCGGTGGCCACCAGCTTTGCCACCCCGCGCCGTCTGGCGGTCAGCATCAGCGGCGTACGCGCGGCGTCGCCGGACAAGCAGATTCGTGAAAAGGTCTTACCCGTGTCGGTTGCACTGGACAAGGAAGGCCAGGCATCGCCACCACTACTGAAAAAACTGGCGGTGCTGGCGCAGCAGGCTGGCTGCGCATCGATTGCCTTGGCTGAACTCGAACGTGCCAGCGATGGCAAAGCCGAAGCTTTTTTCTTTACCTACACCGCGCCCGGCCAGGCACTGGCGCTGGGCTTGCAAGCCACGCTGGAAGAAAGCATTGCCAAACTACCGATCCCGAAACTGATGAGCTACCAGCGGCCAGATGGCAGCACGGTACAGTTCGTGCGTCCGGTGCATGGCCTGATTGCCTTGCATGGCGAACAAGTCGTGCCGGTTGCCCTGCTCGGTCTTGCTGCAGGCAAGCAGACACTGGGGCATCGCTTCCTCTGCGAGCGGCCGCAACTGACCATCACGGCACCGGAACACTACGCCAGCATTCTCGAGTCACAAGGCAAGGTCATTGCCAACGCAAGCCAGCGCAAGGAAGCAATCCGCACCGCGCTGTTGGCCAAGGCCGGTGCCGACCAGATTCTGATGCCGGAATCGCTGCTCGACGAAGTCAGCGCACTGGTCGAATGGCCGGTGGTGTATGAATGCCATTTTGACGAGGAATTTTTGTCGGTGCCGCAGGAGTGTCTGATCCTGACCATGCAGACCAATCAAAAATATTTTGCCCTCACTGACGCTGCAGGCAAACTGCGTTCGCGCTTTCTGATCGTCTCCAATATCGCGACCGATAATCCGCGCCACATCATTGAAGGCAATCAGCGCGTGGTCCGTCCACGGCTCTCGGATGCGAAATTCTTTTTCGAACAAGACCAGAAGAAAAAACTCGGCGACCGCTTAAGCGGCCTTGCCAGCGTGGTTTATCACAACAAGCTGGGCTCGCAGGCCGAGCGCAATGCCCGCATCGTGGCACTGGCCGGCAACATCGCTGGCGATATCGGCGCCAACGCACCAATGGCGCAACGCGCCGCGCAATTGTCGAAGGCCGATTTGTTGACCGACATGGTCGGCGAATTCCCCGAGCTGCAAGGCATCATGGGCACCTACTATGCACGCCACGATGGCGAGCAGGATGAAGTCGCCATCGCCATTTCCGAGCATTATCAGCCGCGCTTTGCCGGCGACGCACTGCCTGCCACCGCAACCGGCACCGTGGTGGCGCTGGCCGACAAACTGGAAACCTTAATCGGCATCTGGGGCATTGGTTTAGCGCCCACCGGCGACAAAGATCCGTTTGCTCTGCGCCGTCATGCACTGGGCATTTTGCGCATGCTGGTGGAGAAGCGTTTGCCGCTGTCGCTGTCACATTGTCTGGCGCAAACCGCGCAGCAATTTGCCGGCAACGCCAATTTCACCGACCCGTCTGCTGATGTACTGACATTTTTGTATGACCGGCTGCGCGGTCTGCTGCGCGAACGCGGCTATGCACCGGACGCCATTGATGCCGTGGTCGCGCAACAACCGCAACGGCTTGATGACATTATCGAGCGGCTCGATGCAGTGAAAGCCTTCGCTGCGCTGCCCGAGAGCCAGTCACTGGCAGCGGCCAACAAACGCATTACCAACATCCTGAAGAAAAATGAAGCGGCACATGGCGAAGTGCAAGCGGCACTGCTCAGCGTAGCAGCCGAGCAGCGCCTGTTTGGCGCCATCGCTGACACCCGTGTCGAAGTCGACCGCGCTTTTGCCGCCGGCGACTTCAGCGCTACCTTGCAAGCCTTAGCGGCACTGCGTGACGATGTCGATGCGTTTTTCAATGACGTGATGGTGATGGACGAGAATCTGGCATTGCGCGCTAACCGCTTGGCGCTATTGCACTCGCTGCACGGCATGATGAACCGGGTCGCTGACATATCCAAACTGGCGGCATGAAACTGATTATCCTCGACCGTGATGGCGTCATTAACGCCGATTCGGATGACTACATCAAGTCGCCAGCCGAGTGGCATCCCATTCCCGGCTCGATGGAAGCGATTGCCCGGCTCAACCAGCATGGCTATCGGGTGGCAGTAGCAACCAATCAGGCCGGACTCGCGCGCGGCCTGTTCACGATGCAAACGCTCAATGCGATTCATCACAAATTGCACCAGACCGCGCAAGCGTCGGGCGCGCACATCGACGCCATTTTTTTCTGTCCGCATGCGGCCGATGAAAACTGCGATTGCCGTAAACCCAAGCCGGGCATGCTGCAAGCGATTGGCAAACGTTTTGACCTGAGCTTAAAAGGTGTGCCCTTTGTCGGCGATTCTTTGCGCGACCTGCAGGCCGGCTTTTCGGTCGGCTGTGTGCCGCATCTGGTGATGACGGGCAAAGGTCAGAAAACGCTGGCCAAAGGCGGACTGCCACCGGGCACCACCACGTTCAGCAATCTGGCGGCCGTGGTTGAACAATTATTAAACGTCGAATCACGCGTAGCAGAAACCATCGAGGCAGCACGCGCTGCCTTGCAGAAGAAAAAATAATCGGCGTGGCAGCCTGAAAACTGACCCGCACACCTGGAGTTTGCATGCAACAAGCTGGCCTGTTTTTACGATCCCTGCTGTTTGCCACCATCATGGTGGTGGCAACCATCATCTGGGCGCTTGCCTGCTTTTTGTTTATTGTCCTGCCCTATCGCCAGCGCTACTGGGCCATCTCGCGCTGGAATGTTTTTGTGATCTGGCTGGCGCGCCACCTGTGTGGCATTCGCTATCAGATCAAGGGCTTTGAAAATTTACCGGATGCGCCTGTCATTTTGCTGTCCAAACATCAGTCGGCATGGGAGACGATTTTTCTGTTGATGGCGATGCCGCGTCCGCTGATTTTTGTACTGAAAAAGTCTTTGTTGTATCTGCCATTTTTTGGCTGGGGCTTAGCCATGCTGCGCATGATTGCAATTGACCGCAGCAAAGGGCGCGACGCCATGGCGCAAGTCATTAGCGCCGGCAAACAACGTCTGGCCGACGGCCAGTGGGTGATCATGTTCCCCGAAGGGACGCGGACCAAAGTCGGGCAGCAAGGTCAGTACAAAGGCGGCGGCGCGATTTTAGCGGTCGGCACCCAGACACCGGTGGTGCCCATTGCAGTCAACTCGGGTGACTGCTGGCCACGCAATGCCTTCATCAAAACCCCGGGCTTAATTACGGTCTCCATCGGCAAACCGATCAGCTCGGAAGGCAAATCACCGGCAGCGCTGATGAAGGAAGTGGAAACCTGGATAGAATCCGAAATGCGCGTCATTACGCCGGCAGCTTACCGGCACCCAGACCACTGATTTTCACTCTCATGTCCCTCAAACAGTTTCTTCGCAAAAAACTGACTGACCCCAATCAGCTCTCGCTGCTGGATTGGTTGTTGACTGAGGAGCCGGCAGTTACGCCCGCTATTGCACCTGTTGTTGTTCCTGTTACTGCTCCTGTTGCTGCTCCTGTTAACGTCAACGCCCTACCACCAAGCGTGGCACCGCTGGCACCGGGCCTGCGCCGCCTGCGTCTGCAACAACATGTACTGGACTACCGGCTGCTGCGCTCCAAGCGCCGCACGATCGGCTTTCTGATTAATGAAGAAGGCTTGCGCGTGACAGCGCCACGCTGGGTAACGATTGCCGAAATTGAAGCGTCGATTGTCGAAAAACAGCAATGGATTTTCACCAAGCTCAATGCACAACATGAGCGCGCCAGCCGCCAGTTACAGCCGCCCATGATCTGGCGCGATGGTGCCACCTTGCCCTATCTGGGCATGGACATCATCTTGCGCCTGGCAGAATCGGGGCACAGCGGCATGCGTTTCGATCTTGAATTACGCGAACTGCAGGTGGGTCTGCCGGCGTCAGTCACCGAACAACAATTAAAAGACCGCGTACAAGGCTGGTTGCAAGCGCAGGCCAAAACATTGTTTGCCGAACGACTGGCAATTTACGCTGACAAACTCGGCGTGAGCTTTCAGAGCTTTGCACTCTCGTCCGCCACCACCCAATGGGGTTCCTGTACTGCCGACGGCCGCATCCGTCTGAACTGGCGGCTGATGCATTTCGCGCTACCCAATATTGATTACGTGATTGCGCATGAACTCTCGCATCTGCGCGAAATGAACCACAGCCCGCAATTCTGGGCCACCGTGCAATCGGTGTTTCCCGAATTTGAAGCGGCGAAAAAAACACTGCGCAATCATGCGCCCGAGAGTCTGCCGATTTTCTAAGCGACTGTTCCTCTAAACGGATCATCTCGCCTTGTCTTTTCCCGATCCGGGAGCCGGCTTTTCTGTCTGACTATTTTTATAATCCGGCGCCGATTCAAACAGACTATGTGCATCAATCGCGACAGTCGTTAAGGCGGGCATGATGTCGAGGTCCAGCCAGTTAATGATGCGCTCATCCAGCGCACGGGCATCGACTTTTGCCAGCCAGTACAAGCGTGCCTTGAACAGCGCGACGGCACTACAGATTTCGGCGATGGTGGACTGCTCTTGATAGATATCGATTAGCTGCAGCAATTCTTCCCAGATGGTTTGTCCGACACGATGATTGATGAACGGGCCATCGAAGAAGGGCTTGAGAATCGACACCGGTGTCCAGTATTCATTCATGCTCAATGTACGCTTATGCTGGGCATAAATGCGGGCTGCTGGCAGGTGTAGTGCCGACTGACGGTCATCGTGTTTCAGAAAGCCGGCGCGCTCGTCATAATCAGCCTGCATCAATGCTGTGCCAAAGTTTTGCAGCCGCATTTTAATAGTGGGGCTGCGCAAAGTACTGCGGAACTGGGTCCAGTAAAATTGTCGGCCACAGCTGGCGGCTTCGTCTGCGCTCAGCATGACGCCAGGCGCCAGTGCGGCATAGGTCTCGCCTATGGTTGCCAGATATGCCCAGTAACGTTGAGCCTGATCGCGACTGACATAGCTGGCCAGTATTTCCAGATCTTGCCGGGTGAGTTTTCGGGTCAGTGATTTTTTGCCGGACTGATCCTGACTGGCTGCCATCCTTGTCTCCCTGTTTGAAATAAACGCATCACGCTTTTACCTGCAAAAGGATGCCAATTTATTTTCCGGGCACTACCCGGTCAAGCAGCAAGCGGGCGCTATGCGGAACTTGCAAAGCGTCAGGCAATGAGGGCATGTGGCAGAACGAAGATGGGAAAACTGAGCGGTCATCAACATAGGAAACACCCGTGTTGATGATGCTGTGAAGTGTGATGCAAAACTGAAGGTCTTTATTCGTGAACCGGATGCCCAATTTGCTCAAGCAGTCGGGCCAGTTCAACAAATTGTTCCAGCGGTACGGTCTCGGGCCGCGCCTGCGGATTAAGCCCTGCGTCGATCAACTGGTTTTCGGTGAACATACCGGCGACGCAATTGCGCAGCACTTTGCGGCGCTGCGAAAACGCTTTCGTCACCACTTGCTGCAAGGCGCTTTCTGCACAAACCAGCGGCTGGGCCAGCGGGCGCATACGCACGATGGCGGATTCCACTTTCGGCGGCGGATCGAAGGCCGTTGGCGGCACAATGAACAATAGCTCCATCTGATAGCGCCATTGCAGCATCACCGAGAGCCGGCCGTAATCGCGCCCGCCGGGCGCGGCCACCATGCGCTGCACGACTTCTTTTTGCAGCATGAAGTGCTGGTCTTCAATCAGGGAAGCAAACTGGGCCAGATGAAACAACAAGGGACTGGAGATGTTGTAAGGCAGATTGCCAACCACGCGCAGCTTGTTACCTGCTGCTACGGGCAAGGCGCCAAAATCAAACTGCAAGGCGTCGCCGGAATGGATGACGAGTTTACTGGCATCGAATTTTTTCTTCAGCAAGGCGACCAGATCGCGATCCAGTTCCACTACCTGCAAGCTGTCCAGCGAGCGCAGCAAGTACTGGGTCATCGCCCCCTGACCGGGACCGATTTCAACCATGCTGTCGGTAGCTTGCGGTGCAATCACGCTGATGATGTCTTGCAAAACAAATTGATCGGTCAAAAAATTCTGACCAAAGCGCTTCTTCGGAATATGTTTCATGGTGTGGAGTATGAGGCCATATTGCAGGCAAGCCGTATGGCTTCGACCATGCTGGCACAATCAGCGTGCCCGATGCCGGCAGCAGCCAGGTCGAGTGCCGTGCCATGGTCAACCGAGGTGCGGATAATCGGCAAACCTAAGGTAATGTTGACGCCACGTCCGAAGCTGGCGTGCTTGAGTACCGGCAGACCCTGATCGTGGTACATCGCCAGCACGCAATCGGCGTCTTGCAAATATTTTGGCTGAAACAAGGTGTCTGCCGGATAGGGCCCGGACACCTGCCAGCCCCTGGCCCGTGCGGCCTGCACAACCGGATTGATCACCTCGATTTCTTCGCGGCCAAGATAACCGCCCTCACCAGCATGCGGATTGAGTCCTGTGACCAGAATGCGCGGCTGCGCAATGCCGAAGCGTTGTTGTAAATCCTGATGCAGAATGGCCAGAGTCAGGCTGAGACTCTCTACGGTAATCGCTGCCGGCACGTCTTTGAGTGCCAGATGGGTGGTGGCCAGTGCGACCCGCAGCGCAGGCAAACCCGGGTCGCGGTGGCTGCCGGCCAACATCATCACGACTTGCGCTGTGCCGGTTTTTTCTGCCAGATATTCGGTGTGTCCGGTAAAGGCGATGCCGGCATCATTGATGGTGCTTTTTTGTACGGGCGCCGTAACGATGGCCTGCACCTGATGCTGTTGCGCAGCTTCGAGCGCGACATCCAGCGTTTGCAATACCGCCGCGCCGTTGCGGGCGTCAAGCACGCCAGGCACAGCAGGCACGGCCAGCGGGCAGTCGAGCACAAACTGGCTGGCTACATGCGTTGCGGATTTGGTTTCGGTTTGCAATGCAGGCGCGAACTGCGCGGCCGTCGTCAGTACTTTGACAGGCACACCGGGCAGCAAGCGCGCGGCTAAAGAAATCAGTTGCGCAGCGTCGCCAATGAGCAAACTGTCGGCACAGTCACGGGTTTGTGCCGCGGCCCGAATCGCAATCTCCGGGCCAATGCCGGCCGGTTCACCGCAGGTGATGGCGATGCGTGGCCGCGCTGGCGGCGATGCTGACGCTGCTGACATGACTGGCGTTGAAGCAGCAAGCGGGTTTTGTGTCAATGCGCGCAGCTCAGCGTGGAATGGCTTCTTCAAGCCGGTATTCGACATAGGCGCGGTCGCGTAACTGACGCAGCCAGTCTTCGTAAGCGTCTTCGAGTTTGCGTTCGCGCAGCGTCTGGCGGGCAATCAAGCGCTGGCGTTCGGCTGACACGGCTTCGGTCTTGCGCTCGATGACTTGAATCAGATGGTAACCAAAGGGCGACTCAACCGGCTCGCTGACTTCACCGGGCTTTAAGGCATTCATCGCGCGTTCGAATTCGGGCACGGTGTCGCCAGGATAAACCCAGCCCAGGTCGCCACCCTTGCTGGCCGACAGGTCATTGGAATACAGCTGCGCCAACTCTTCAAATTTGGCGGCCTTGTTGTCGAGCCGCGCTTTGACTTCAAGCAGTTTGCGACGCGCATCCGTAGCACTGACGATCTGGTTAACCTTGATCAGGATATGCCGCGCATGGGTTTGCTGCACCATGTTGGTCTGAGCCGCCTTGACCAGACTGGCAGTACGTTTTCCGACCAGCTTAAGAATGTGAAAGCCGTTAGCGCTGCGCAGGATGGGGGCGACCTCGCCCTGCTTCAGATTTTCAATCGCATCGACAAACAATTGCGGCAAACGCGAGGCGCTGCGCCAGCCCAGCTCGCCACCTACCATCGCATCGGTGCCGTCAGAAAAACTGGCAGCGACTTTAGCAAAATCGGCACCGGATTTGAGTTGCGCCAGCGCCGTTTCGGCACGCTTGCGACGGTCGGCAATTTGTTGTGCCGAGGCGTTCTCGGGAATGCGCACCAGAATCTGGGCGATATTGATTTCAGGGTCGGCAACCTGTGCCTTGCCTGCTGCACTGGCCATGAAACTATCAACTTCGGCATCACTGATCTGCAGCTTGTTATCGACTTCGCGTTCACGCAAGCGTTGCAAGGTGATTTCTTCACGAATCTCTTCACGGAAACGGGTAAAGGCAACACCGTCGCGTTCCAGCTGGTCGCGGAAGGCTTGCAAGGACATATTGTTTTGCTCGGCAATGCGCGCTACTGCCCGGTCCAGCAAGACGTCGTCAATCCGGATGCCATTTTCTTTTGCCAGCTGCATCTGGGCGCGATTGACAATCAGACGCTCAAGCAACTGCTTGCGCAACACTTCAGGCGCAGGCATGGCGACGTTTTGCGCCTTTAAGCGGCGTTCAATCAATTGAACGCGATCATTAAGCTCTTTTTGCGTAATGACTTCATTATTGACGACCGCCACGATCACATCGACCAGCACGGGCTGACGGCTGGCAGCAGCTTTGTCGGCGGCCAACGAAGGCGCTGTACACAAAAATACGGTGGCGAAGGAAGCCAATAATTTTGAACGCAAAAGCGTCAAACAAAGCAAACCGGTGTCAGTTTTCATCTTGATGCTTTCTTTAATACGCTGTGTTGTCCAGCTCAGTCGCTGGTTGCTGATTGAGTGACTGATAGCCCGGCACGTTCAGACGCAACGCCCGCATCGGATTGGAACCCAGGCTGGAGAGTCCATTGAAATCGAACTGGATGAAAAAGGTGGTGTTGGCCAGACCTTCTGCAGTTGGCACACGTTGTCCAATGAAGCGAAAATTCCAGCAGTCAGCCTTGTACTCAAAGCCTGCCAGCGACTGACCCAGGGTTTTTTCTTTGATCAGATAGTTGATGCGTCCGACACCATACCAGCGCGCCGACAAAGGCCACTGGCCAGAGATGTCGAACAACTCAAAATTAGTCGTCGAGGTGGCGGTGGTGTCACGGATATCGCGCCGATACTGCACATTGAGCACTTTCATCGGTTCAGGCTGCCAGTAAGTACCGAAGTTAACGCGGTTGAATTCTTTTAACGTCTGACTGTACTGCAAATTGACATCCACCCTCAGTTGCTCGGTGATGTGGCCTGTTGAAAGAAACAGCAAATCGGAGCGCGTGTTAACAGTGCCACTTGGCCCAATATCCGGCACACCCAGCACCACCCTTTGATTTTCAAATGAGAACCGCTGCGCCACCGCGAGTCGCAAACGCTCAACCCCATTCGGTTGCAAGAAGCGTGTAATCAACGCCGAAGTCAACTTATTAGCATCACCAATGCGGTCGTTGCCGACAAAGCGATTTTCGCGGAAAACCTGAGCATAGTTAAAGTCAGATTCCGCAGAATCAAAATTTGGATACAAGGTTGCGTCCTGCTGCTGATAGGGCGTGTAGGTATAGAACAATCGCGGCTCTAGAGACTGAATCGCGGTTTGCCCAAAGAAATGGACATCACGTTCAAAGATCAGGCCAGAATCAAGCGAGACCGTGGGCAATACGCGACTTGGCGCCGTCATCTCTGCGTTGGGTAAGCGATCAAGACTATACATGGTGCCATGCACCGACAAACTGGGACGCAAAAAATAACCGGGCCGGTTGTAACTGTAGGACAGGCGCGGATTAACCATTAGTCGGTCACCTTGTGCCAGTGTAAGTGTCGGATTGGTAAACCGGGAAAATTCAGAATTCAGGTTCCAGCTAAATCCATTATCACTATAAGCAAACTGATTGAAGCTCACCTGCGGCAGGCGGCCGTAAGGTACACGAATAATTGCATTCGGATCCTGCAAGATTTGATAATCAATCATGCGCAGCATACCGTTCCATTCGGCCGAATCATATTGCAACTGCACATCGCGCGGCAACAGGCGCCTGCTAAAAGCCGGACGCCCTCCCCACACCTGAGTAAATGGAAAGTCTTTAGCATAATCATTATCAGATGCCATGCTCAGGTCGGTCAATAAACGCAAGTCTGGTGCCAATATCTGCTTATGTAATAAATAGGCTGAATAACGGTTGTTACCATTGATCGTGTCATTATTGAGTACTTCGGCCCGAACGTTACCGGAATAATCTTCACCCAAATAGCGGGCATCACCACCGAGCATTAAGCCACGACGGGAAATGTAATGCGGATACAAAATCAGATCACGATTGGGCGCAATATCCCAGTAATAGGGTGTGGTGATCTCCAGACCACCGGTGGTCGAAGTACCAATGACGGGTGCCAGAAAGCCCGAAGTACGCGTCTCAGTCAGCGGGAAAGACACATAGGGTGTGCCTGCAATCGGCACGCCTTTGAAAAACAGCACGGCATTGCTGGCTGAACCAATGCCGCGGTCGTTGTCCAGCGTCAGGGTACCGGTTCTTAAATACCAGTCAGGGTCAGGGCCTTCACAAGTTGTGTAAATGCCCTTGATGGCGGTAGCCGACTCTTCTGACTCGAAGTTAATGCGGGCGGCACTGCCATGTGCATTTTTGCGCAACAACTGATAGACCGGGCTTTGCATGTAGCCTTCGCCGGTGTCCATCTTCAGTCGTAATGCGCTGCCGCTGAAGCGGTCGCCGGCACGATTGATGCGCACATCACCGGCGGCATTGACCTGGTCTTCGACAATATCGTAGCGCACATAGTCAGCCTCGATTTCGGTCTTGTCGCGAATGATCTCCACATTTTTTTCCAGGATCACTTCGCGATCCGGCCGCCCCGTCATGCTTTCGGATTTGATTTTCATCGAATCATTGAGCTTGCCGGGCAGCGCAGGTGCGTTGCCATCCTGCGCATGCACGGCCGTGCCCAGCATAACGGCTGCCAAGCAAAGCGCGGTCAATGGAAGGTGAAATACAGATTGTGGAATTACCAAGCGCAGGGTCATGGAATATAAAAACGGTCGATCAAGCGGAGCGCTTGCAAGGTCAATCCCTTATTATATGGGAACTCACTGCCAGAAACCCAAAACTGGTACCTTATCCAACCTCGCCAGACCGATTTATTCCATGTCAGATTTACATCATCCAGATCTTCGCCTGAGCTTGCTTACGCAATGGCTCACTACCTTGGCTTCACATTCGCTGGTTCTGTCTAGTTTGCGCCCGGCTTCTGCCGACGCCAGTTTTCGCCGCTATTTTCGCATCGACAAAACCGATGGCGGCAGTGTCATCGTGATGGATGCACCGCCACCGCAAGAAGATGTGCGGCCGTTTATTCAGGTGGCAGGCCTGTTCGCCGAGACCGGTGTAACGGTACCGGCCATTCTTGCGCAAGATAGTGCGCAGGGCTTTTTGCTGTTAAGCGATCTCGGTGGCACCACGTATCTGAATCAGCTCAATGCCGATACCGCGCACAAGCTCTACATCGACGCGATTGATTCACTCGTGCTGCTGCAAAGCCAAAGCCGCCCCGATCAGCTGCCAGAATATGATCGGGCACTGCTGCAGCGCGAACTGATGCTGTTCCCCGACTGGTACCTGAGCAAGCATCTGGGCGCAACACTCACCGATGCGCAAACTGCTGATCTGAACAAAGTCTTCGATACGCTGCTGGCCAACAATCTGGCCCAGCCCCAGGTGTATGTGCACCGCGACTATCACTCGCGCAATCTGATGGTGCTGGACAAAGGCAATCCCGGCATTCTTGATTTTCAGGATGCGGTGTTTGGCCCGATTACCTACGATCTGGTCTCCCTGCTGCGCGACGCCTATGTGCAATGGGATGAAGAACTGGTGCTGGACTGGGCGATTCGTTATTGGGAACGTGCGCGCCGCGCCGGCTTGCCGGTCAACCCGGACATTGATGCCTTCTATCGCGACTTTGAATTCATGGGCCTGCAACGCCATCTGAAAGTGCTGGGGATTTTTGCGCGGCTATATCATCGCGACGGCAAAGATGCCTACCTTAAAGACATGCCGCTGGTAATGGAATACACCCGCAAGACTGCGCATCGGTATATCGAATTAAAACCGCTGATCCGCCTGCTCGACGCCTTCGAAGACAAAACGCCGCAAGTCGGCTACACCTTCTGAAATGAAAGCGCTACTTTTTGCCGCCGGTCGCGGCGAACGCATGCGGCCACTGACCGACACCTGCCCCAAGCCTTTGTTAAAGGTGCGCGGCAGGCCTTTGATCGTCTGGCACATTGTCAATCTGGTGCGCGCCGGGATCACCGAGATCGTCATCAATCACGCGCACCTTGGGCAGATGATTGAAGACACACTTGGCGACGGCAGCCAGTTCGGCGCGCAGATTGCGTATTCACCCGAAACGGTCGCATTGGAAACCGCAGGCGGCATTGCGCAGGCCAGGCATCTCTTGGGCGACGCTCCCTTCGCCGCCATTGCCAGCGACATCTACTGCCCGCACTTTGATTTCTCGCAGCTGGGCGCTGTGCTGGAAGAGGAAGACGTATGGGGCAATCCGCATCCGCCCGCAGTACGCGATCTGGCCTGGCTGTATCTGGTAAAAAATCCGGCGCATCATCCTGAAGGGGACTTTGCGCTGCAAAATTTCAGCATCGCCAATACCGGTGCGCCACGCTATACCTTCTCCGGCATTGGCGTGTACCGGCCCGAACTGTTTGATCACATCGTGCCCGGCGAATCCGCCAAGCTCGCGCCCATCCTGCGGCAGTTTGCCGACCAGGGCCGAATTGGCGCTGAAGTCTATGCAGGTGACTGGACCGATGTCGGTACCATCGAACGGCTTGCACAACTCAATGCCCCACTGTCTTACGGAAAATGACCATGACTGTTTATGCCCGCCGCCGCGCCGCCCTGCTCGCGCAAATGCATGCCCAGGGGGGCGGCGTTGCTGTCCTCGCCACCGCACCGGAAGTCATGCGCAATGCTGACGCGGATTACCCGTACCGGCATGACAGTTATTTTTATTACCTGACCGGCTTTACCGAGCCTGATGCAACTCTGGTGCTGGTCGCTGGCGCGACGGATCAGTCCATCCTGTTTTGCCGCGGTAAAAATCTGGAACGCGAAATCTGGGATGGCTATCGTTTTGGTCCGGCGGCAGCCAGGGAAGCATTCGGTTTCGATGCCGCCTTCGCCAGCGAAAAAATTGATCTTGAACTGCCCCAGCTGATGGCCAATGCGCCGGCGCTGTTTTATGCACTGGGTACCGATGCGAGTCTGGACACCCGTATGCACGGCTGGCTCAATACGGTACGTGCTCAGGTGCGCGCCGGCATCAACGCGCCGTCGGTTGCCATTGATGTGCGCGTCATGCTCAACGAAATGCGGCTGATCAAGGACGCCGACGAAATCGCGATCATGCAGCGCGCCGCCAGCATTTCATCCGAAGCCCATGCCCGCGCCATGCGCACAGCCCGCCCCGGCCTGCGTGAATACCATCTTGAAGCTGAGCTGCTGCATGAGTTCCGCCGCAATGGCTCGCAGTATCCGGCCTACACCTCGATTGTGGCCACGGGTGCCAACGCTTGCGTGCTGCATTACCGGGCCGGCGACGCCATCTTGCGTGATGGCGATCTGGTCCTGATCGACGCCGGTTGCGAACTCGACAGCTATGCGTCCGACATTACCCGTACTTTTCCGGCCAATGGCATTTTCAGCGGCCCGCAAAAAACTTTGTATGAAATCGTGCTGGCCTCCCAATACGCGGCCATCGCCGCCACCAAAGCCGGACGGCGTTTTACCGATGGCCATGACGCTGCTGTCAAAGTGCTGGCGCAAGGCATGCTCGACACCGGGCTGTTGGACAAAAACAAAGTCGGCACACTCAGCGACGTCATTGCCAACGGCGACTACCGGCAGTTTTACATGCACCGCACCGGCCACTGGCTGGGGATGGATGTCCATGACGTCGGCGTTTATCGCGACCCGGTATCTGGCGAAGAGGAAAAGCCCTGGCGCACGCTGAAGGCCGGCATGGTATTGACCGTCGAGCCGGGTATTTACGTGCGGCCGGCAGAAGGCGTGCCGGATCAATTCTGGAACATCGGCATCCGGATTGAAGACGACGCACTGGTGACCGAAGAGGGCTGCGAGATTCTGACCCATCAGGCCCCCAAAACCGTGGCCGACATCGAAGCGGTGATGCGAGGCTGATTTGCATTCACAGCACGCTGAAATCGCCATTGTCGGCGCCGGCCCCGTCGGGCTGGCCTTGGCTGCCATGCTGATTGCGCGTGGCATGCCGCCGCAAAACATCCTCCTCATTGATGGCAAGACAGCCGCAACAGCACAGCAAGACCCGCGCACCATTGCGCTGTCTTATGGCAGCCGGCAGTTGCTTGAACATATACACGCCTGGCCCGCAACTGGCACGCCCATTACGCAAATCCATATTTCACGACGTGGCAGTTTTGGCCGCAGTTTAATTGACTGTAACGACTATGCGCTGCCGGCTCTGGGCGCTGTCTGCCGCTACGGCGACCTGGTACAGGCATTGACAGCGACACTGGAACGCAGCGGCATCTGCATACTGCGCCCGGCAACGGTTGTTGGCGTTGAAGAAACCGAACAGGGCGTGCACTTGCAACTGGCGGACGGCTCAAAGATTGCAGCGCGCGTGATGGTGCAGGCCGAGGGTGGTGTATTTGGTACGCAAGCTGCCAAGGCCCTGCACCGCGATTACCAGCAAAGCGCGATTGTGGCCACCGTGCACAGCAGCGCAGCAGTGCCGGGCCGCGCGTTTGAACGCTTTACCGACCAGGGGCCACTGGCGCTGCTGCCGCAAGCAGACGGCTATGCGCTGGTCTGGTGTGCGCGTCCGGAGAGCACAGAACGTTTACTGTCTTTACCGGACGCCGATTTTTTGCAGGCACTGCAGCAGGCTTTCGGTCAGCGCGTGGGTCGCTTTACGCAAATCAGCGCGCGTCACAGTTATGCGTTAGGTCTGAATGCGAAACCGGCGACAACTGCGCGCAGCATCGCTATTGGCAACGCCGCACAAACGCTGCATCCGGTGGCAGGACAAGGCCTCAATCTGGGACTGCGCGACGCAAACGTGTTGGCCAGCTTGTTGGCCAAAGCCGTCACACCGGCGACGCTTTCGCAATTTGATGCAGAGCGCCGCAGCGACCGCAGCATCACCGTGCAACTGACCGATGTGATGGCACGCGTTTTTACCGGTCCGGATAAATCCTTGCCACAAGATATGCTGGGCATTTCCCTAGGCATACTCGACAGCTTGCCCAGCTTTAAACAAGCAGTGGCAGAACATATGATGTTTGGCTGGCGTTAAAAATATTGACTGCCCCTATTCTTTCGGAAAGCACCGATCGAATATCAAAATTACTTTTCAATGTTCGCTTGTAGGCATGCTCAGGCAGGACTAGACTTTGATCATCAACATCCGTTGATGATTTTTTGAATATCGATTTCCCGCCCTGCTCATCCAAAAATCCCGGCGCATTTCCCATTCAGAAATTTCCCTGATTTCGAAGACGTTCCTTTTGAACGGATTACATCATGGCCAGCCGCACACGTTCCACTGAGAGTACGAAAGACAAAGACAACGCACTACCCAGAGATTTGACTGGCGAGCGCTTTCGGCTAGTGGTGGAAGCTGCGCCTAACGCCATCATCGTCACCAATGCCAAGGGCATCATTGAATTAGTCAACAAGCAGGCTGAAGCGCTGTTCCGATATGCGCGGGAAGAAATGCTTGGCCGTCAGGTTGAAATGCTGATCCCTGAACGCTTCAGACACAATCATCCCTCTTTGCGCAATCAATTTATGTCGGAACCCAGTACGCGCGCCATGGGTGCCGGACGGGACTTGTACGCCCACACCAAGGATGGACAGGAAATTCCGATCGAAATCGGTTTGAACCCGATTCATACCGATGAAGGCATGCTGGTCCTGAGTTCAATCATCGATATCAGCGAACGCAAGTCGGTTGAAGAACGATTCCGTTTGCAGACCGAGCAAATCGCTGCGGCCAGTCGCTACAAGTCTGAATTTTTGGCCAACATGTCGCATGAACTGCGCACGCCCTTAAACAGCATTTTGATTTTATCCGAGCAGCTCAAAAATAATGTTCAGGGCAATCTGTCACAAAAACAGGTCATGCATGCCGACATCATTCATCGCTCGGGAAGCGATTTGCTGGCGCTGATCAATGACATTCTCGACCTCTCAAAAATTGAGGCTGGCCGGATGTCGGTGCTAATGGAAATGATCGCGCTGACCGATTTTGTCGCCAGTGTTGAGCGCAGCTTCAGGCCTATGGCTGAGGCAAAAAATCTGCGCTTTTCCGTTGAACTCGACAACGATGCACCACCAATGATTTTTAGTGACCATCAGCGCATTTTTCAGATCATTCGCAATCTCTTTTCGAATTCACTCAAATTTACCAATAAGGGTGTCATTCACATCCGTTTTTCGCGTGCGCCGTCAACAACAGGCGGCGAGAGCAGGCTGGCGATTGCCGTCATCGATAGCGGTATCGGCATTCCTGCTGACAAGCATGACATGATCTTCGATGCGTTTCGTCAGGTAGATGGGTCGACTAGTCGACGCTTCGGCGGCACTGGTCTGGGCTTATCGATTTCACGTTCACTGGCCGTTTTGCTGGGAGGTGAAATTTCCTTGCAGAGTGCGCCCGGACAAGGCAGCACTTTTACCTTGCAACTCCCGTTGGGAATGTTGCGTGCGGAAGCCATGTCGGCAGCAGATCAGCCCTTGCCCGGTTTGCTGGAAAGACCTGCGGGCGCGCAAGTATTGCTGGTCGAAGACAACCCGGTCGAAGCCCGCCATTACGCCGGCCTGATCCGTGAGATGGGCTATCAGGTGACGATCTGCGGCAGTGCCGACAGCGCACTCAAAGCCTGTCGCGAACGCCAGTTTTCTTGTCTGATCGTTGATTTGTCGCTGCCAGATAAATCCGGCATTGAATTCATCGAACAGCTCAAGGCTGAATATCTGGTCACGGGCACAACCATCATCGTCAATACCGCACTGAGTTTGCGTCAGCCTGATTTGCTGCGCTTGCAAGCCTGCTCGGTTGTCGTACTCACCAAGTCGGTTGAAGATGAACATAAACTGCTTGAAGCGGTGCGCTTGCAATTATCGGTACCTGAAGCCGAACAGATGCATTTATCGGAGCCGCAAGCGAGCATTGCAATCATGAATGGAAAGAGCGATTTCAAAGGCCGCCACATCCTCGTCGTTGATGACGATGTGCGCAATATTTATGCAATGTCGAGCATTCTGGAAGAGTTGGGTTTCGAGGTTACCATTGCCAAAAATGGCCAGCAGGCGCTTGATTATCTGGCCCTGCCCAATGAGGTTGATTTGGTGTTGATGGACATGATGATGCCTGTTCTGGACGGCTATGAGGCAACGACGGAACTTAAGTTCAGCAGACAGTTCAATAAACCAGTGGTGGCATTGACAGCCCATGCGATGAAGGGCGACCGCGAGAAATGCCTGGCAGCCGGCGCCAACGATTATTTGGCCAAGCCCATCACTCATGCAGATCTGGTAGACATGCTGCACAAATGGTTATAGGCAAAACCCAAGAACACGATGACCCCCCCGAATAGAAAATTTTCCGACATCGAATCCCGGCAAACCATCCTGCTGGTAGATGACCGGGAAGATAATCTGGCGAGCCTCGAGGCGATTCTGGATAAGGATAAGCTGACTCTGTTGAAAGCACGCAGCGGAGAAGAGGCCTTGCAAATATTGCTCGATCAGGATGTTTCACTGGTTTTGCTCGACGTGCAGATGCCGGTCATGAATGGCTATGAAGTCGCGCGTCTGATGCGCGGAAACCGCAAGACACGCGACATTCCCATCATTTTCATTACTGCGGTAGCACGCGATGAGGCCGCCGCCATTCGTGGTTATCAATCAGGAGCAATTGATTACATCACCAAGCCCGTTAATACTGTGGTTTTGGAAAGCAAGGTGGCGCTGTTTCTCGAACTCGACATGTCCAAACGACAGTTGCAGCATGCGTTCATTCGGCTTGAACACACCAAGGCCTATTACGAATCCATGCTCAATGCCGCCGGCGAAGGGGTGATAGGCATGGATGCCCAATGTCTGGTCAAGTTTATCAATCCCGCTGCGCTTAGCCTGCTGGCAAGCAGTGCAGAGGACATGCTGGAACATGAATTTTTACATTTTTTCAAACCGGCTGATGCCGGCGATAGTGCGCAAAACCCTGAGCAGGGTTTGCCGTTTAGTCCTTCAAGTGGCACCGAAGGCTCAGGTGTTGAAGAATCATTTTTTGAACGCCATGACGGCAGTCGTTTCCTGGCCTCTTATTGCTGCTCTCCCTTAGCAGGAAAAGTCAGTGGAATCGTCGTGGTATTTCAAGACGTTACGGCGCGGCGTGCAATGGAAGAAGAATTACGGATGCAGACCGTCACCGACCACCTGACAGGCCTGACCAATCGCAACGGCTTTAAAGTCGCGCTGCAGTCAGAGCTGGAACGTGCGCGACGGGCAAATAATCATGTGGCCCTGATGTTCATTGATCTTGACCACTTCAAACGCATCAATGACAACCTCGGTCATGCTGTGGGTGATCAGTTATTGCGCTCGGTTGCCGTTCGCCTTAAAGAGCAGATTCGTTCCAGTGATGTGGTCTCGCGTATAGGCGGCGATGAATTTACGATTGTACTGAGTGATCTGGCCGAGCCCGAAGACGCTGCGATGGTGGCACGTAAAATTCTGAATGCCTTGCGCCAGCCGATTACACTCAAGGACGACATGCGCATCATCGTCAGCGCCAGTATCGGCATTGCCAGTTTTCCGGATTGCGGCAACGATATTGATACCCTGATGCGGGCAGCAGATATGGCGATGTACCAGGCCAAACGTGACGGGCGCAATATCTATTCTTTTTACATGGCTGAAATGAATGCTCATGATCAAAGCGCCCTGATAATAGAGCAGTCCTTGCGGCTGGCCGTGGAATATGAAAATTTCGATTTGCATTATCAGCCGCAAATCGAACTGGCAACGGGCAGACTGGTCGGACTGGAAGCATTACTACGCTGGACCAACGGTGATCTGGGTAACGTGGAGCCTTCCATATTTGTGCCTATATTGGAAGATACCGGCCTGATGATACGTACCGGACAATGGGTTTTCAAAAGGGGTTGCCAACAACGCATGCAGTGGAAAGATGTGCTGCCTGACCAATGCTCAATCGCGCTCAATCTGTCGCAACGCCAGTTTTCGGATAAAAATCTGCTGCATGAAATCCGGCGTGCATTGGAAGAAAACAAATTGCCACCCTGGCAGCTGGAACTGGAACTCACAGAAAGCATGCTCATGGTGGATACCAGTTTTACGCAAAGCGTTTTACATGGTTTGAAAGAAATGGGGATCAGACTGTCGATTGATGATTTCGGCACCGGCTATTCATCACTGGCTTATCTCAAACAATTCCCGCTTGATTCGCTCAAAATTGACAAGCAATTCATTCACAACCTGACGACCTCAAACAAAGATGCCGCCATTGCCACTTCCGTCATCCAGCTGGCACATAATCTTGGTTTGCAAGTAGTCGCCGAAGGCGTGGAGACGGCAGAACAAGTCGAGCTGCTCAAGCATTTAGGTTGCGACATCGCCCAAGGCTATTATTTCAGCAGGCCCATGCCGGCAAATAAAATTCCGGCCTTCCCGCATGTCTGTGCATTGCACGCAGCCAGCTAAATCTTTATTTTTTCGGCATCAAAATAAAAAGGGCAGACATATAATCTGCCCTCAAAAAACATCCGCAACAGTCTTACTCCGAATCCGCTTCACGGCCTTTTTGTGGATGCCTCTGTGCCGGTTTTGATGCAGTGTTTTTTATTAATTCATCGAGCCTGGCTTCCGCTCTTTCGAGAAGAATCATGGCTACACTCTCGCCCGCTTTATTTTTTATGCTGCTATTCGCACCATGCCTTTTCAGTTCCTCGAAAATATTATCAGCGTCATTACGGGCCGCGATCATCAGTGCCGTATCGCCATTGTGATCGGCTTTATTCAGGTCCACACCATAAGCAATCAACAGTTTAACGATTTGCAGATTGCCGCGTTTCACAGCGAGCATCAAGGGCCGTGTTTCCCGGTCGCCAAAGTAAATCTTGCGACCGAGGCCATGTGCCATCAAGACTTTTAAGGTGTGCACATGGTTAAATTTAATCGCATGCTTGACCGCATTTTGTAACGAATCTAAGCCTTCCGGTTTTATTTTTCGGCCATATTTTTCTTCTACAAATTCATGCGCACGCTTCCATTCTTGTTTGCTATCTAATACGGAAGACTTCCCAGTCACAGCAAATAACTGCGCCTCATTTTTTTGACGCTCATGGTAAGCAGATTTCCCTTTTTTACTTTCCGGCTCGCTCAGTGCAGAGATCAGTTCTTCCATCACGGCTGACTTGCCCGCTTTGGCAGCCATTGCGATCACGCTTTGGCCCCGCGCCTGACGATGTAGCGGATTAGCACCGCGTTGAATCAATGCCCGGACTTCGAGGTAATTACCCGCCTTTACGTTCTTTACCAAGGCTTGGTTTAATTGAGTCTGAACCGATTCCTTCTTTTCTGTGACGGTAGAAATTTGAAGCTCAATCTCAGACGCAGGCAAGGCAGTCTTGATGGGTGTCACCGGCGCACTGACAGAACGTTGTTTGACGACGATGGTTGACGTCGCCGCATTGAAGGTATTGAAATTGCTGCCTTGGGTTTTGAGTAATCGGCTGGTCTCTTTACTGGTCTCTTTGGCAGAGGAATTGTCCGCTTTCGGCACGGACTTCATCTCCGGTGTGCGCTCGGGCTTTTTTTCCGGCTGTTTTTCTTTTGCTTCAATCCGTTCGCTGTCGAGCAAAACATACTCGCTGTCTCGTCTTTCTAATACTGGTCGCATCGTGCATTCTCCAAGTTCGGTCGTGAATAAAATGAACGCCATTGCTAGCGCATCAACAAACGCCGCCTTGTGTAGCTGTTAATCACCTAAAGTTCTGCGTCCGCTCAAGAAAACCGGTGGAACTGACAAGTAGTACCCAGCACTCAGCTCTACTTTTTCCAAGACCTGAGTGATCATGCGCCTGCCACCCCATACCGACGATGCGTCCCAATCCTCCCGTACGAATCACTTTGCGAATCAGGCTTTGCAACAGGGCCGCGGTCAGCCACCGCAACCTGATGCACGCGTGCCCAGCCTGCAAAACCGCCCCAGCAGTGACGCGTCCGATTGGACAGAAGAGCTGGATGAGGCCGACGAAGCACTGCCTTTACCGGTTGAAGACGCGCAAGCCATCCACGCGCTGCTCTACCAGCTCACTGCGCTAAAGCCGCCACTGGCCAACAAACTCGGCGCCATTGATCACCTGTGTCAGGCGATGAAGGGCAGCAATGCCGACACCGGGG
This sequence comes from Burkholderiales bacterium, assembly GCA_947451925.1. GTDB lineage: Bacteria > Pseudomonadota > Gammaproteobacteria > Burkholderiales > Burkholderiaceae_D > Pernthalerella. The sequence goes on from CANGAW010000001.1 coordinate 153,261, forward strand.
AGTCCGACGCGCTGATTACC
>CANGAW010000002.1 GCA_947451925.1 Burkholderiales bacterium
AAATCAATCCAGCCCAGTGAAACATGCTCAGCTTGCTGCACGTATCGAAGGTCGAGTGCAGTGAGTTCGGATACGCGAAGTCCGCTTGAATACAACAACTCGAACATGGCGACATTACAAAGCTGAGAGGGTGTTGGCGGTGTGTCAGCTGCGAGTCCGCCGCTCATCAGGCGCATTGCATCATCAACGCCGAGTGCTTTGGGCAAAGGCTTTGCGCGTTTCGGTGCTTTGACGTCGGCCACCGGATTGGCATCGCATTTTTTTTGTTCGACCAGCCATTCGAACCAGCCGCGCCAGGCCGATAATTTACGTGCAATCGAACTGGCTGACAAACCCCGCCCATGCATCTGTGTGGCAAAGCGGCGAATGTCGAATTGCGTCAGTGCCGTCATTGCAACGGGTTGGTGTGACTGGGCCAGCTGGCGTAAATCGCCAAGGTCGCGCCGGTAACTGTAAAGCGTATGCCCGGCGAGCTTGCGCTCAGTCTGCAATTGCTGCAGATAGCCGTCAAAATCGGCATCAACGCTATTCTTGCTCACGCAGCGCCGTTCAGCCCAGTAATCCCTGCAGTGTCGCGCTGGCAGTTTCACCAATGCGGCAGAGGAAATCGGTTGCAAGTTCGCTGGAAAAACGTTGTGGATCGGGTGATCCCAGTACCAGCAGCCCGAAGCTGGCAGGCGAGGCATGCAGGCGCAAGGCAATGATGGCGACAGAGCGAATCGATGCAGCGTCTTCCAGCCACATCACACCGTGTTGGCTGGTATCGGTGCCGCAATACGGTTGCGCTAGTTTGTCGGCAAATGCGCGTACTTCACTGCCGGCATCGACACCGAACCATGCATCGGCGTAATCGGTGCTGGTATCCCACAGCCGCAGGCTCGTACTCGGAACATCAAAGGCTTCGCGGATTGCTTGCAACAGCGTGTCGGGCAGGCTGAGCGGATCGCGTGCGACCAGCAAGGTCTGGACCCACTGATGAAATTTTTCAATAATCAGATCGTTTTCCCTGGCAACGCGGCTCAGGCTGGCAAGCTTCAGTTCAAGCAGTTTGATTTTTTCGCGCAAAACCTCAGCTTGTCTTTCTTGCAGCGAGATGGTGCGACCACCCAGCGGAGAGCTTAGTCTGAGACCCGTCATCAGTTCGGGATACTCGTCAAAAAAATGCGGATTATCCTCAAGATAAAGAGCGACCGAATGAGAATCGAATTGTGCAGTCATAGTGAATTTTTTGGCTTCAATGGTGAAAACGGCATGAACTTGTAGCGTGGCGTCTCACGACGTCTGGCATTTTACATGCGTCTGCAGACGCGATGACGCGGAGAAGCAAAAGTCGTTCGAATGAAAAATGGGCACCCGCAGGTGCCCAAAAGACAATCAGGAGATTAAATTCGCAGATAAATCTGCAGGCTGAATGACAGCCTTTATTTGGCAGCCACCTTTCCCAGGAAGTGACCGCCAAATTCGGTTCAGGCTTTCAGATTCGGTGACATTAAAAAATATGACGCACACCAAAGTTGAATGCCTTGTCGCCTGAGCCTGGCTCGGAATTGTTGCCCACGGTGTAAGCCGCCAGATTTTTGTTGTCGATACGTGCCCAGGCAGCGTAAAGATTGGTGCGTTTTGAAATCGCGTAGGTATAGCCGATGCCGATTTGATTCGCATCGTTGTTGGCTGCGTTGCGATCATCCTTGCGGATATAAGAGGCGATGAAATTGTGTTTGCCGAAGGGGACGCTGGCACCGATCAGGAAATCGCGGCTTTTGGTGGAGAAGGAAGCTTCTGTCACTGTCGTGCCGAAAGGACTGTAGGTCGGCGCGAGAGGATTTAAAAATCGGAACACTGCCAAGCCTGGATATGGCGAACTTTCAGCACCTTCATTTTCGGCATAAGCGATAAAGGCTTTGGCGACCTGAAAATCCCAGGTTCCGGCAAGAATCGTATTTTTCGAATTGGCTGTATCAGCAGCATTACGTTTGTTGTGATGCGCCAGTCTGAGGGAGAACAAATCATTGGCATAGCCAATGGAGCCACTGATCAGTCGACCCTTGTCGTTGTTTCCTGTGAACTCACCAAAACCATAAGCCAGTTCTGCAGTTGCGCCGCCCATAAAGATCGGTGACGCATATTTGATGGTGTTGTTCATGCGGATGCCGGAGTTCGCCATCAGGTTGCCCGAGCTGCCGGCAAGGCCGCTGGCAAACGGATCAGCCGCATTCAAGGTCAGAAAGTAAGGTGTGTATTGGCGGCCCAGGGTCAAAGTACCAAAATCATTTTGAAGGCCAACAAAACTTTGCCGGCCAAAGGCCAGGCCATTTTGATTGAAGCCACCGCCGTCTGCGGCAATGCCTGTTTCCAGAACAAACAGGGCTTTCATGTTGTCGCCCAGATCTTCCGTCCCTTTGAAGCCAATCCGGCTGCCGGATTGCGCACCGCTTGTCACTTTGTTGACTGAGCCGGCTGCATTGCCCTGTTCTCTGACCAAGCCCATGTCAACAATCCCGTAAACATTTACCGCAGTTTGCGCGTGGGCTGTGCCAGCAAAAGCGCCGGCAATCGCCAGCATGATTAGTGATTTTTTCATTGTTTCCATCCTCAGATTGAAGTTTTAGTAAAAATCCGCGCAAGTCGGATTGATCAACATTAATTTCTGAAATGGAAATTGCTGGAAGATCGGCTGTCCTTTTGATAACTCCTTGGACAAAATCCGAAGTCCTTTGCACTGCTGTTGTTTTATTTGCACGAATTGCCGTTGACGCAACGTATTGAGAAAGGGCACAGTTAAGTTCTTATTTTGATAATTTATTCGCGACAAAAAGCCTTTCGCTGATCGAAATCTGTTGCGTGGTCGCGCCAGTCCTGGCGTGACCACGCAACAGACTCACAGGATCAGGATGTGGCCGCTTCGCGTGAATCGCTAGGTCTGGCTAAATGGCAAATCGTGATGAATTACTGATCATTCGGGCCGCGCGTACCGGTCAGGCTGCTGCCCAACTGGCGCTCGGCAAGCGCTACTTGTTTGGCGGCGGTGGACTGCCGCGCAGTCTGGGTACGGCCTTGCATTGGCTGGAGCGTGCGGCCGAACAAAATCAGGAAGATGCCTGGTTGTTAATCGGGTCTCATATTCCACTTGATGTAGCACGGCATTCCTCAGATCCGCGTCGTGTGGCTTTATGGTACGAGCGTGCCTTCGAGGCAGGTGTAGCCAAGGCAGGTCTGGTGCTGGCTTTGCTGGTGTTTGCAAGCTGGGCGCAAGCTGACAATTCCTTGCGCCAGAAAGCCATGCGGGCTTTACAGAAAGCCGCCGAATCCGGGTTGCCGGATGCGCAGTGGTTGCTGGCTCAGCAATTAGGCATTCATGAAATGGTGACTGTACCGCAGGCCAGATTGCAGCCCAATGCACTGGCTCACCGCAAAGTGGCGCTTGAGTGGGCGTCACGGGCAGCCCGGGGTGGCGTGATCGAGGCGCAGCGCGCGGTGACCAACTATGCATGGTCAAATCAGGATTACACGAAGTATCTTTTCTGGGCTTTGCCGATGGCGCATGAAATTGAGCGCCGAAGCCATGGTGCCCAAGGACGAAGCCATGCCTATTCTCTGCAAGACCTCGACATTCTTTCGCGCTGCGCGCAGGCCTTATTGTTGACCGCTGACCCGAGCAGCCATTTAATTGAACGTTATTTGAAACTTGCCGCAGAAGGGGGCGATAGTGGCGCGCAGATTTCGCTGGGCTTATGGATTGCGCGCATGGATGCCGACGGCGGTCGGGTCAATGCAATCCCAGGCGTTGCGCATTACAAAAGGGCGATTCGCTGGCTTTCCATGGCCGGCGAGCAAGGAGTGGCGGCGGCCTGGTATGCAATGTCGCGCATTTACCTGAAACCGGAATTTTCCCGCCGCAGCATCAGCGAAGCAAGGCGGCATCTGGAGATGGCTGCTGCTGCCGGCCACGTCAAAGCGCAACTCGATATGGGATTGACTGCCTGGCGCTGTCGTCGGCTCGATCCGCGATCGGATATCAAGGCGGTGTATTGGTTGCAAAAAGCATTCGGACAGGGCAATCAGGAAGCGGGTCTGTTGCTGGAAAAAATTGCGCCGCAGGTCAATACCGCTGAATGGGCGCATGCAGCCCGCTTATTTTTTACCCGCGACATGAGCAATCAATATCCGTTTCTCGCAGCCCGTGTTGAACTGGGCTACTGGTTTGGTTTGTCGCGTGCAGAATCCTTGTTACTGGATGTCGAGACTGCCGATCATGGGCATTGTCTGGAAATCGATATCCGGGCTGAACATCCGCGCAGCCGCCGCCGTCTGATTCAGATAAAAACGGGTGAGCAGCGTCAGGCGCTGGATCGTTTGAACCGCTTAACCGAATCTGTCGAGGCGGGGACAAATGCGCCCGAAGGCAATTACCGGCAACGCCTGTATCGCTTTCGCAATCTGTTGAGCAAGCGCCGCAGTCAGGCCAGAAAAACTGCCTGAACTTCGGCTTTTTTGCTTCTCAGATATCGATACTGCCTTCGAACACATTCACTGCCGGCCCGGTCAGCATCACCGAACTTGTGCCGCCAGCCCAGGCGATCGACAACTCGCCACCACGGGTAGCAACGCTAACCGGCGAATCGAGCAGGCCCAGATTGATGCCGGCCACTACCGCAGCACAGGCGCCCGTGCCGCAAGCCAGTGTTTCGCCTGCGCCCCGTTCATAAACCCGCAAGCGAATATGATGCCGGTCAACGATCTGCATGAAGCCCGCATTGACCCGACGCGGAAAGCACGGGTGATGTTCAATCGCAGGCCCGTCTTGCGCAACCGGTGCCGTGTCGGCATCAGCCACAATTTGCACGGCATGCGGATTGCCCATCGAGAGCACGACAACCGGCACCGTTTTGTCATGCACAGCAAGCGGCCACAGCAAGGCTTGATGGTCTTGGCTCGCCACCAATGCTTTAGGATCAAACGGCACTAACGCTGGTTCCATCACTGGCGCACCCATGTCGACCGTAATGCGGCCATCTTCTTCCAGTCGCGGTGCTATCACGCCTGCCATGGTTTGCACGCGAATCTGGCGCAAGCTGGTTAATCCCTGATCGATCACGAATTTGACAAAGGCGCGCGCGCCATTGCCACATTGCTCGACTTCACCGCCATCGGCATTGAAAATCCGGTAGCGGAAATCAACTGCATCGGAAGCCGGTTTTTCGACTACCAGTATCTGGTCGGCACCAATACCGAAACGGCGATCGGCAAGCTGGCGCCACTGTTCGGGCGTGAAGTTAATGTTTTGGTTAATCGCATCAATGACAATGAAGTCATTGCCAGCGCCATGCATTTTTGTAAATTTGAGTTTCATAGGAAATGATCCAGGTAGCAGGCTGCGTTGCTGTCAGGGTTTGGCGGCATAGTAAACACTTGGCATGCCAGCCGGTCGCGTCTTGAATCGTTTGTGCGACCAAAAATATTCGGCCGGTGCTTCCAGTATCCGCGCTTCAATAAAGGCATTCATGCGCCTGGTGGCAGCGTCGATATCGTGGCCGGGATAATCTTCCCACGCCGGATAAAAAGTGACTTTCCATCCCTGATAATTGGGTAAAAAACGGGTGACGACCGGAATCACCTGACCCTCTGTTGCGGCGCTCAGTCTTGCCGGCGCCGTCAGCGTTGCGGCCGGAATGCCGAAAAACGGAACGAAGATGGATTCGCGCGGGCCAAAGTCCATATCCGGCAACATCAGGAAAGGCCGTCCGCTTTTCATTGCGCGGATGATGGGTTTAACGCCGGCATCGCGTGCCATCAAATTGCGTTCGTCGGGCGTGAAGCGCAGTCGGCCACGACGCAGGGCCTCATCAAATATTTTATTGCGCTGGCGGGTATAGATCGAGCAGGCCGGGCCGGCCATGGTGATGGCGACGCCAGCGACTTCCAGGCAGACAAAGTGCGGGCACAAAAATATCGTGGGCCGCTTCGCAAGGTCGGCGGCAGGCACCGCACCTTCGATGTGAATCAGCTTTGTCAGGCGGGCCGGTGATGCCCACCACAAGATGCCGCGTTCGAGAATGCTGCGCGCATAGCCCTGAAAATGGGCGCGGGCAATTTGCCGGCGCTCGGCGTTCGTCAGTTGCGGCATGCAGAGTTGAAGGTTGGTCAGCGTAATGTGGCGGCGCTTGGCCATCAATACAAACAGCAGCGAGCCTATGGCTTTGCCTAGGCGCCCGACAACAGGCAGCGGCAGCCAGTGCAGTATCCACATCAACAGCAAAATGATTCTCATCGTGCTGCCTCCATGGTGCTGGCTGCCGGTGGCTTACCTTTGTAGCGGTTGTAGCTCCAAAAATATTGCGCAGGACATTGTGCAATGAGTCGCTCCATCGCCGCATTGATGGCGCGCGCCTGCTGCACCGGGCTGCCTTCAAGTATTTGGTCGAAGGCAACGAAATGAATCGCGAAACCGGCGCCGCCCGGCAGTCGTTCGGCGAAAGACAGAACCAGTTGCGCGCCGCTCATTTGTTGCAGTTTGGCCGGCAATGTCATGGTGTAAGCGGGCCGCCCGAAAAAATCGGCCCATACGCCTTCGCCTTGCTGCGGCACCTGATCCGGCAGCAGTCCGATTGCGCCACCCTTGCGCAATGCTTTGAGCAAAGTGCGCACGCCGCCCAGATTGGCAGGCGCCAAAATCAGTTGGTCGCGGGCGCGGGCTTGCTCAACAATCGGTTTTAATGCCGCTTTTTGTGGGGGACGATACAACGCGGTCAGCGTAGTGCGGCTGGCGATGGCTTGGGCAATAATTTCAAAGCAGCCTAAATGGGGCGTCAAAAAAATCACTCCCCGTCCGGAATCGAGCGCAGCTTGTGCCACTGACCAGTCAACGATCGTCGCTTTGCCCAATACGCGCCGGGGTTTGGCGCACAAAACAAAGGGAAGTTCGAATACATTTTTGCCCGCTTCGGCGACTGCTTTGGGCAGCAAATGCAGATAACCGGCACGTGCCAGATTTTCCCGCAAACGTTGCCGGTAAGACGGCGCAAGCGCGTACACCGCCCAGCCCATGAGCACGCCGGCAGCATGCAGCACAGAGAGAGGGAATATAGATAAAAACTGAAAGAAACGCAGCAGCATGCAGGGTGGCTAAGGTCGGGTTTTGCTACATGTTGGCAAGACGCGTAAAATACCACGAAAGGTTTTCCCGCCGAGTTAACAGACAACTTGCGAGGCGGTATACAAATTTCGCTAAAGCGTCGCAGGCTCACATTAGTTGACCGCGACATTACGTCAAACTACTGAAAGGAGCTTGCATGTCAAATGAATATCTCTTCACTTCGGAGTCCGTCTCCGAAGGCCATCCCGACAAAGTCGCCGACCAGATTTCCGACGCCATCCTCGACGCCATTCTCGAACAAGACCCGCGTGCCCGCGTTGCTGCCGAAACCTTGTGCAATACCGGTTTAGTCGTGCTGGCTGGTGAAATTACCACCACCGCCAATGTCGACTACATCCGCGTTGCGCGCGACACCATCAAGCGCATCGGCTACGACAATACTGAATACGGCATCGACTACAAAGGTTGCGCCGTCATGGTCTGCTACGACAAGCAGTCGCCTGACATTGCACAAGGGGTGGACGAAGGCGCCGGGCTGGACCTCGACCAGGGTGCCGGTGACCAGGGATTGATGTTTGGCTATGCCTGTGACGAGACGCCTGAGCTGATGCCGGCAGCCATTTACTATGCGCACCGTATCGTTGAGCGTCAGTCGCAAATGCGCAAAGACGGCCGCTTGCCGTGGCTGCGTCCGGATGCCAAATCGCAAGTCACGCTGAAGTATGTCAACGGCCGTCCTGTGGCCATCGACACCATCGTGTTGTCGACCCAGCATGCGCCCGAGATGGAGCACAAGCAGATCGAAGAAGCGGCGATTGAATCCATCATCAAGCCTGTGGTGCCGAAAGAATGGCTAGCCAACACCCGCTATCTGATTAATCCGACCGGTCGTTTCGTCATCGGCGGCCCGCAAGGCGATTGCGGCCTTACCGGTCGCAAAATCATTGTCGATACCTACGGCGGTGCGGCGCCCCATGGCGGCGGTGCATTCTCCGGCAAAGACCCAAGCAAGGTGGATCGTTCTGCTGCCTATGCCGGTCGTTACGTGGCTAAAAACATTGTCGCCGCCGGTCTGGCCGAGCGTTGCCAGATCCAGATTTCCTATGCTATCGGTATTGCCAAGCCGACCTCGGTGATGGTCACCACTTTTGGCACCGGAAAAATCAGCGATGCAGCGATTGCTGATTTGGTGCGCGAGCATTTTGACTTGCGACCAAAAGGCATTGTGCAAATGCTCGATTTGCTGCGGCCAATTTATCAAAAAACCGCAGCCTATGGTCACTTCGGTCGTGAAGAGCCCGAGTTCAGCTGGGAGCGCACGGACAAGGCGGCGGCACTGAAGGCTTCTGCCGGACTGTAATACTTTACTGAGTCGGCTCCGCGGGCAAGGTCGCAGCATCGTCTGCACCTTGCCCGTTTTCAATTGCGGGAATTGGCGCAGTTTTTCCCTTCATTGTCGGGCCGTAAAAAACTTGCTCGCTGCTACGCTTGTTCGCATCAAAATCGTCGCAGTGGAAAATTGTCATGGGTATGCAAGTTGCGCAGCGCGCAGCGGTTCGGGTCCTCTGTTTCACTCTGTTTTTTATCAATATTGCCAATGCAGCACAGCACAATGCCAACACGCCCGCGCGCAAGGCCGGCTCGCATCTGAGTGCTGTCCTGCCTCCGGTGCAGCAACGGGTTCAGGCCCTGATCGTTACGCCCCATGGCAGCCGCGGCCGCAAGCTCAGCGCGGAACTTGCCAGTCGCAATGCCAGCAAGCTGTCGCAACTGGCGAATGTCAGCTTGTTATTTGGCCGCAGCCTGTCCGGGCGCAGTCATTTGATCAAATTGCAGCAGGCCGTCTCGCTAGCCGAAGCGCAGGCGATCGCTGCGCGCTTGCGTGCCAGTAGCGAAGTGGAATCCGCCGAGCCGGATCTGATCATGAATATCGATGCCGTCACGCCAGCCGACCCCGGCTATGCCGCCGCACCGGGTCAGTGGAATTACATGACCCCGGACACACTGAATGCCGGTGGTGCCGACTTGCCGGATGCGTGGAGTAAAACACTGGGCAGCGGCAGCATCAATGTTGCCGTGCTCGACACCGGCTATCTGCCTCACGCTGATCTGGGCCTGATGTTGCCCGGTCATGATTTTGTCACCAGCACCCCATTTGCCAACGATGGATCTGCCCGCGACAACGATGCCCATGACCCCGGCGACTGGGTCGTCGCTGGTGAGTGTGGCAGCGGTATGCCGGCAGCCAATTCAAGCTGGCATGGCACCCATGTCGCCGGCATTATTGCTGCGCTGATGAACAACGGACTCGATGGCACCGGCATTGCCCCCAACGTGCGTTTGCTACCAGTGCGGGCGCTGGGGAAATGCGGTGGCTATACCTCCGACATCGTCGATGCCATGCGCTGGGCCGCCGGCATTGATGTGCCGGGCGCGCCGCATAATCAAAATCCGGCGCGTGTCATCAACCTCAGTCTGGGTAGTGCAGGCCATTGTTCGGCAGCCTTCCAGAGTGCGGTTAATGATGTCAATGCAGTCGGCGCCATCGTGGTCGTTGCCAGCGGCAATGGCGGCTTTGACGCTGTCAGTCAGCCAGCCAATTGCAGTGGCGTGATTGCCGTTACAGCCCATGTACTGGACGGCGACAATGCCGACTACGCCAACATCGGCCCTGAAACCAGTATCAGCGCACCCGGCGGCGGCTGCGGCACAGCGAGCACCGACTGCACCGTCGGCAGCAATGACGGTCTGGTCATTTATTCACTCAGTAATAGTGGCACCACCACACCTGTTGCCGACAGTATTGCGCTCAAACGCGGTACCAGCATGGCCGCGCCCCATGTCAGCGGAACCATTGCCTTGATGCTGTCTTTAGATCCTGGACTGTCGCGTGCGCAAGTCACCACCATCTTGCGTGCGTCGGCCCGCCCGCATCCGCTAAACAGTATCTGCGGGCTGACAGCCAATACGGGTATGTGCGGCGCCGGATTACTGGATGCGCAAGCGGCCCTGAGTGCGATAGTGCCAACTGTGCAAATGAACCAGCCGCAGCAAATCGCCGCGCCTAATACGACCGTCAACCTGATCGCCGGCACACAGCTGCCAACGGGCCGCAGCTTAATCAGCACGCAGTGGCTGGCCTCACCTTCAAACCGGCAAGCTGTTTCGCTGACCAATGCCGATTCGCTTCACGCCAGCTTTGTTGCGCCGGCAAGCGGCACGTATTTGTTTACCTTGAATGTGACAGATAGCAGCGGCGCAGTCGGCAGCGCCACTGCCATCGTTAAAGTCAACAGCCCACCGCTATTGCTGGCAGCGCCGGCGTCTGCAGTCGACGCTGGCGCCAGTTTGCAGCTGCAACTGCAAGCCACCGATGTCGATGGTGACTTGCCTGTATTTCATGCGCTGTCTCTGCCGGCCGGCGCAAGCCTCTCTGCTTCGGGTGTGTTCAGTTGGCCGAGTGCGACACCGGTTGGCAACTACCAGATCGCTTATTACGCCAGTGACAGTAATGTCGACAGCGCTACTGCGGTGATGTCCGTTGCTGTCCTGCCGGGCGCTGGCGCCACGGCCAGTTTTGCCGGTGGGGGTGCCGGTGGCGGTGGCAGCATGGACAGCGCATGGATGATTGCCGGCGGCGCCCTGATTGCTCTGTTGCGTCGTATCAGGCGCAGCAGGAGGATTTGAGTTGGCAATGAGATGGCTTGTCTGCGCTGTCCTGTGTCTGCTGGCGACCATGCAGTACCTGTTGCCAGAGACTGCGGCGGCACTGATCTGGCAACGTGGGTCTTTGCAGCAAGGCCAGTGGTGGCGCTTGCTAACAGGCCATCTGGTGCATTTGTCGCCCCGTCATTTGCTGTTGAACTTGTCCGGTCTGCTGCTGATTTGCGAGCTGTGGTGGGGCAGTCTGCTGCTCTCCGAGCTGCTTACTATGCTGTTGCTGTGCGCTTCGGGGGTGAGTGTTTTGTTGTGGCTGCTTGAGCCCGGCTTGCTCTGGTATGCCGGCTTGTCCGGCGTCCTGCATGGATTATGGGCAGGCAGTGCAGGGGCCGCATGGCTTCAAGGTTGTCGCTGGTTTTCCGGGCTGGCTTGTGGCTTGTTGGTGATCAAACTAGTCTGGCCGGCAGAGGCTGTAGCCGGCATGCCAGTCATTAGCGCGGCGCATTTGTACGGCGCGTTATGCGGGCTATTCTGGCTGGCTTGCCGGCAGCTATTACAACGCAGTTTGGTTTTCGTTTAAAATACACGGCTGCCAAGGAGCGTTGCGACAGAACTCTTTGTTCTGCCAGGCTTGGCGAATCAACACTGCAACCGCGCTCACGTTACTTTCTTTCTAATTTTTTCAGAAAAGGAGCGCGTGATGAGCGCCGTACTCAAGTCAACTAATTCCACCTTCACCGATTACCTCGTCGCCGACATCAGCCTGGCTGATTTTGGCAATAAAGAAATTCGCATTGCCGAAACTGAAATGCCTAGTCTGATGGGCATTCGTCAGGAATTCGCCGCCAGCCAGCCATTGAAAGGCGCGCGCATTACCGGTTCTTTGCACATGACCATTCAGACCGCAGTGCTGATCCAGACCCTGGAAGCACTGGGCGCTCAAGTGCGCTGGGCGTCATGCAACATCTATTCGACACAAGACCACGCTGCTGCGGCAATTGCTGCTGCCGGCACACCCGTGTTTGCGTTCAAGGGCGAGAACCTGGATGAGTACTGGGATTTCACCCACCGCATTTTCGAATGGGCCGATGGCGGCTATTCGAACATGATTCTCGATGATGGCGGCGACGCCACCATGCTGCTGCATCTGGGCACCCGCGCTGAAAAAGATCTGAGCGTGCTGGACAATCCGGATTCCGAAGAAGCCATCTGCCTGTTCAATGCGATCAAGGCCAAGCTCAAAACGGATGCGACCTGGTACTCGGTGCGGCTGGCCAAAATCATCGGCGTGACTGAAGAAACCACCACCGGCGTACATCGCCTGTATCAGATGCACAATGAAGGCAAGCTGGCCTTCCCGGCTATTAACGTCAACGACTCGGTGACCAAGTCCAAGTTCGACAACCTCTATGGTTGCCGCGAATCGCTGGTCGATGGCATCAAACGCGCAACCGACGTGATGATCGCCGGCAAAGTCGCCGTAGTTGCCGGTTATGGCGACGTGGGCAAAGGTTCGGCACAGGCATTGCGTGCATTGTCAGCGCAAGTCTGGGTCACCGAAATCGATCCTATCTGTGCGTTGCAGGCAGCGATGGAAGGCTATCGCGTCGTGACCATGGATTACGCCGTTGAACACGCTGACATTTTCGTCACAGCCACCGGCAACTACCATGTGATCACCCATGCGCACATGAGCAAGATGAAAGACCAGGCCATCGTTTGCAACATCGGTCACTTTGATAACGAAATCGAAGTCGCCGCCCTGAAGCAGTACACCTGGGAAAACATCAAGCCACAAGTCGATCATGTGATTTTCCCTGATGGCAAACGCATCATCCTGCTGGCTGAAGGCCGTCTGGTGAATCTGGGTTGCGGTACCGGTCATCCGTCTTATGTGATGAGTTCTTCGTTTGCGAACCAGACGATTGCGCAGATCGAGCTGTTCACCAACACCAAGGCTTATCCAATCGGCGTCTACACCCTGCCAAAACATCTGGACGAGAAAGTCGCGCGTTTGCAATTGCAAAAACTCAATGCGCAACTGACCGAACTGACCGACGAACAAGCGGCCTACATTGGCGTGGAAAAAGTCGGCCCGTTCAAACCTGAAATGTATCGTTATTAAGTCTGGCTGTTGGCAGCCATGGTGCTGCCGGCGACAAGCCGGCAGCACCATGGCATCAGTTTTCGGACTCACTGCGGATAAACCATGCGACTCCTGCTCATCTGGCTGATCAACACCCTGGCATTGTTCGCACTCCCCTGGCTGACGACGTCGGTGCAGATTGCCAATTTTGAGACGGCTTTGCTGGCCGCACTGGTGCTGGGTCTGGTCAATACCCTGATTCGCCCTGTGCTGATTTTGCTGACCTTGCCGGTGACGGTGCTGACACTGGGTCTATTCATTCTGGTCATTAATGGACTGATGTTCTGGGCCGTGTCAGAAATGGTCAGCGGCTTTCATGTGGCGGGCTTTTCGTCAGCAGTACTTGGCGCTCTTCTCTACAGCATTATTTCGTGGCTGCTGTCCGCGCTTCTGATTAAAAAATAAATGCAAGAACAACCATTCAGTATCGAATTTTTTCCGCCGAAAACCGCGGAAGGCGCAGAAAAATTGCGCATCGCGCGCGGCAAACTCGCGGTATTAAAACCGGCCTATTTTTCAGTGACCTTTGGCGCTGGCGGCTCGACCCAGTCCGGTACCCGCGACACCGTGCTCGAAATTCAGCGCGAGGGATTAAACGCCGCGCCGCATCTGTCTTGCGTTGGCCGCTCGCGCGATGAGTTGCGCGCCATTCTCGCTGAATATAAATCGCATGGCATCCGCCAGGTTGTTGCATTGCGTGGTGATCTGCCCAGCGGCTATGGCGGCAGCGATCTGGCCTCGGGCGAATTCAGTCATGCCAATGAACTGATCGCATTCATCCGGGCCGAGACCGGCGACTGGTTTCATATTGAAGCCGCTGCCTATCCTGAAATGCATCCGCAGGCAAAATCACCGCAAGAGGATTTGCACAATTTTGCGCGCAAAATCCATGCGGGCGCGAACTCGGCCATTACCCAATATTTTTATAACGCCGACGCGTATTTCCGTTTTGTTGACGAAGTGCGTAAGCTCGACATCAACGTGCCGATTGTGGCCGGCATCATGCCGATCACGAACTACACACAGCTGATGCGTTTTTCCGATATGTGCGGCGCTGAAATCCCGCGCTGGATTCGATTGAAGCTGGCCAGTTACGCTGACGACGCCGAATCCATTCGGGCTTTTGGTCTCGATGTCGTCACGCAAATGTGCGAGCGCTTATTGCAAGGCGGGGTGCCGGGTCTGCATTTTTATACCCTCAATCAGGCAGCGCCTACGCTGGCGATTTGTCAGCGCCTGCAATTGCGGGGCTTAGGGATTTAGGCTGTTTATTCATCCGTAATCAGCACGTCGAGTGCCACATCATATTCGCTGGCCTCGAAGCTCACACGGGTAAAGCCATACGCAATGCCGATGGCAACCGGATGTGGCGAGCGGGCTAGCGTACGGTCGAAATAACCACCGCCATAACCGAGCCGCAGGCGCGATTCGGTAAAGCCCACGCAGGGTGCCAGAATCACATCGGCATCAACAAAGGCCGTGCGTATGGCCGGTGCCATGGTGCCGCTGGCGTCTTTCGCCAGTGCGTCGCCCGGTTGCCAGAGCGCGTAACGCAAGGGCGTATTTTTTTCCACCACCACCGGCATGGCCATTTGCATGCCATTCCTGATCAGCCGGGCATACAAAGTGCTCAGATCCGGCTCGCCGGGCATCGGTAAAAAAGCGCCTAAAACAGTAACGGGATGCGTTTCAAGCCAGCGTGTCAGACGCAGCGTAATTCTGGCGTCGGCCTGTGCCTTGACATCAGACGGCAGTGCACGTCGTGCGGCCAGTAACAGGCGGCGTAATTCGATTTTATTTGACAGATTTTCCATTGATAAAAATCACCCTCTGTTGGCCGAAATCGATAGGCGTCGCGTGCTATTCTAAACACTCTGGAAATGCGTATTAAATTTGGAATTTTATGATCATCAGGACATCCTGGCTTACCCGCTTGCTGTTATGCGCGAGCCTCAGTATTGCAACGACAAACTTGCCAGCGCTGGCAGCGAGCCGTGCATCTGCCGCACCTGCAACGGCGACTGCTGCCGACATTGATTTCTTAGCCCTGCGCGACGCTTCCCTGCGCGGCGAAATTGCTGAGTCCGGCCGGCTGGCCGCCAGACTCGGCGGCTACCCTATGCAGGCTTATGTTGAATACTACCGCCTGCTGCCGCGTTTGATATCTGCGCCCGAGGGCGAAATCCGCAGTTATTTGCAACGCTATGAAGGCAGCGCGATTGCAGACCGTCTGCGCAATGACTGGCTGCTGATTTTGGGCCGGGCACAATCCTGGCGTGTCTTTGACGAGCAATACCCGTTGTTTGCATTAAACGACGATACCCAACTCAAGTGTTATGCGCTGGCTTCGCGTGTGGCCAAAGGCGAAAACGTTGCCACTCAGGCGCGCGATTTGCTGGTGCAGCCCAAATACTACGGCGACGCCTGCCCTGAACTGATCGTGCGTCTGAGTCAGGCCAATCAATTCGGCAGCGCCGATCTGTGGCATCAGATCCGGCTGGCCGCCGAATACAACCAGCCTGGCATCGTGCGTCGTCTGGCCAACCTGACCGACGCCACCGACAAGCAACTGATGCAGGCAATCGACAAGCCCGACCCGGTGCTGGAGCGCGGCATCGTTGCGCCACAAACCTCGGTGGAATTGTTCATCATTGCGCTGGGCCGGGTTGCGCGTACTGATCCTGAAAAAGCAGCGCGTGCCTTAAACAAAGTCATTGCCCGTTTGTCAGCCGAAGATCAGGCGCAGGCCTGGACGCAGATTGCTTTGCCGGCTTCGCTGGCGCTGTCTGCCAATGCGACTGCTTACTGGCGCAAGACCTGGGGTTCGAGCTTGTCGCAAGATGCCTTGCAGTGGCGCGCACGCGCCGCATTGCGCTCAGGAGACTGGGCGATGGTTACCAAAGCGATCGAAGCCATGCCGCGTGAAATGAGCAAAGACCCGACCTGGATTTACTGGCGCGGCCGGGCTGCATTAAGTCGCGGGCAAAGCGAGGAAGCACAAAAAAACTTTCAGTCGATTGCGGGCTTGTCGAGTTTTTACGGCCTGTTGGCAACCGAAGAACTGGGCCAGAAAATTATGGTGCCGGCACGTCCGCAAGCGCCCCGGCCCGAAGAGCTGGCCGAGGCGGCGGCCAATATCGGATTTCGCGATGCCTTCCGGTTTTTTGAGCTGGGCCTGCGCTTTGAAGGCAATCGCGAATGGAACTGGCAATTGCGCAAGTTAAATGAGCGCCAGTTACTGGCCGCCGCAGAATTTGCCCGCCAGAGCGATGTCCTTGACCGCATGGTGACCACCGCCGAGCGTGCCCGGGTCGAACTCGACTTTACCCACCGCTATCCGGCGCCACACGACGACATTATGCACACCGCAACCGAGCCTATCGGTCTCGACAAGGCCTGGGTCTACGGCCTGATCCGTCAGGAGTCCCGTTTTGTCAAAGCCGCCCGTTCCAGCGTCGGCGCTTCCGGCCTGATGCAAATCATGCCGGCAACAGCGCACTATGTGGCGCGCAAAACCGGCATGGCGGGCTTCACCCTCAGCAGCCTCAATGACACCCGCACCAACATCACGCTGGGCACGCAATACCTCAACATGGTGCTCAGTAATCTTGGTGGCTCGCAGACGCTGGCGACGGCCGCTTACAATGCCGGCCCGGGTCGTCCGCGGCTGTGGCGCTCGTCGCTGGAAAAGCCGGTTGAAGGCGCCATCTTTGCCGAAACCATTCCGTTTTCCGAGACCCGTGGTTACGTGAAAAGCGTGCTCGCCAATGCGACCTGGTATGCGGCCTTGTTTGAAAACAAGCCGCAATCGCTGAAGGCGCGCCTGGGCCAGGTCACACCGAAAGATGCCAACCTCTCCGAACTGGGCGACTTGCCTTAACGTTCTTTAGCAAAGCGTATTCCCATGCGACATGAATCGATATTAGTCATCGGCGGCAGCGGTTTTATCGGCCGCCATGTTGTCGCCCAACTGGCAGCCAGCGGGCGCAGGGTGCTGGTGCCAAGCCGGCGTTACGAACGTGCGCGGCCTTTGCTGGTACTGCCCACTGTGCAGGTCATTGAAGCCGACGTGTTTGATGAAGCCGAGCTGCGTCAGCTGCTGCGCAATGTCGACGCCGTGATCAATCTGGTGGGCGTACTGCATTCCAGATCCGCTCCAGCTGGTGCAGTCTGGGGGCCGCAATTTGAGCGGGCGCATGTCGAGTTGCCGCGCCGGCTGGTTCGCGCCTGCGAAGCCACGCAAGTGCGGCGTTGCTTGCACATGAGTGCGCTCGGTGCCGCCACCGACGGCCCTTCCATGTATCTGCGTTCCAAAGCCGCGGGTGAAAAAATCATGCTGGACGCTGCCGCAATGGATGTGACGGTATTGCGTCCATCGGTTGTCTTTGGGCCGGAAGATCAGTTTCTGAATTTGTTTGCCCGCTTGCAGCGCTGGCTGCCGGTACTCGCGCTGGGTGGCGCTGAAGCCAGATTTCAGCCGGTGTATGTGCAGGATGTGGCGCGTGCGTTTTTACTTGCGCTCGAAGACCGCAGCACCATAGGAAAAACCTTCGAGCTGGTCGGGCCCAACGTGTATAGCTTGCGCGAATTGATCCGCATGGCGGGTCTCTATAGCGGCCATCCCCGTCCATTGTTTGGCTTGCCGCCGGCACTGGCGCGCCTGCAGGCGCTGATGCTGGAGTTCATGCCGGGTGGCCCTTTGATGAGCCGGGATAATGTCGACTCGATGAAAGTCGATAACGTGGCCAGCGCAGAGCGCCCTGCATTGCCGGGCTGGCAGGCCACTGCGCTGGAAGCGGTAGCGCCCCTTTATCTCGGACCGCATTAGTGTCTAGTGTGTCTTTTGTGCCTTTCAAAACCTATGTTGTCGGCGGTGCCGTGCGCGACATGCTGCTCGGTCTGCCGGTCAAGGATCGCGATCATGTGGTGGTCGGTGCGACGCCCGGGCAAATGCAGGCGCAAGGCTTTGTGCCGGTCGGTAAAGACTTCCCGGTGTTCCTGCATCCTGAAACCCACGAAGAATATGCGCTGGCCCGTACCGAACGCAAAATCGCACCCGGCTACACCGGCTTTGCTTTTCATGCCGCGCCCGAAGTCAGTCTGGAGCAAGACCTGCAAAGGCGCGACCTGACCATTAATGCGATTGCCATTGACAGTGATGGCAGCCTGATCGACCCCTGCGGCGGCCAGTCTGATCTGCAAAAAAAAATCTTCCGTCATGTCGCCCCGGCCTTCGCCGAAGACCCGGTGCGTATTTTGCGACTGGCAAGGTTCGCTGCGCGCTTTACCGAATTTCGTGTTGCCGCCGAGACGCTGGCCCTGATGCAGCAAATGGTGCAGGCCGGCGAGGTCGATGCACTGGTGCCCGAACGTGTCTGGCAGGAACTCGCGCGCGGCATGATGGAAACGCAGCCCTCGCGCATGTTTGCGGTATTGCGCGACTGCGGTGCGTTAGCCCGCATCTTGCCCGAGCTTGATGCCTTAGCAATAGACCAGCAGGTGTACAAACAGTTGATGTCGGCGGTGGATGGCGCTGCGCGCTTGCATCATGCGCTGGCAATTCGCTTTGCGGTTTTGCTGCAGGATGTGCCACCAGGCGAGGCCGCTGCAGCGGCAATTTGCGCCCGGTTGAAAGTGCCGAAAGAAGTGCGCGATCTGGCCTTGATGGCGGCGCGTGAACAGCGGCTCATTGCCGGTGCAGCAGCCATGGATGCAGCAGCGATCGTCAGTCTGCTGGAGCGCTGCGACGCATTCAGAAAGCCGGCAAGGTTTCTGGATTGTCTGACCGTTGTGCAATGCAAATATGGCGAACTTGGCGATGCTGGCAAAACGCATGCACCGTTGCTGGCGACAGCCTTGTCAGCAGCGCAGGCGGTGCCCGCTGGCCAGCTTGCCGCTGCCGTGTCGGCACAATATAGCGATCAGCTTTCAACACGTATTCCACAAGCGATTCAGGCCGCCCGCATAGCGGCAGTTGCACAAGCGCTGCAATAAACGAGGCACGTAAAAAAACGGATCCGACGGGGAGATCGGATCCGCAAAAACGTCCGCAGTAAAGACGGTTAGAAAAGGGTCAAACGACCCCCGGAGAGAGACAACAGCAGATCGGTTTAATGCTTGGGATGTTTGGGCATGCCGTCGCGGATTTCATCCGGCGTCAGCTTGCCGTCCTTGTTTTTGTCGAGCTTGTCAAAGTTACGTGCCAGCATAGGCATGTTGCCGGCTTCGACTTCGGCGCGGCTTAGTGCGCCGTCACCATCCTTGTCTGCGGCTTTCCATTTTTCCTGCATCATGCCCATGTGTTTTTCGCGCATGGCCTTGTGATGAGCCTGCATTTCTTCCTTGCTGATGAAGCCATCCTTATTGGTATCGGTTTCGGTAAACATGCGGTCAGCGCCTTCGCGGGCCTCGTCGCGACTGATACGGCCATCATTGTTTTTGTCAAACTGGCCAAACATCGGTGGCATACCGCCTTCGTGCATGTGCTGCATGCCTTCAGCGCCATCATGATGGTCGTCGGCAAACGCCGCACCGCTGGAAAGCAGGCAGGCCAACAGCACGAATCCGAATTTTTGCTTGTTCATATTTACCCTTTCAAGAAAGTGTGGAGACTCCACGGAAGACATCGTCGCGCAGGCGACCCGGTTTGCCGGGTTTGATTTACCACTTGTTACAGATTGCCCAAACTGCTTGTGAAAAACCTTAGCCGCTAGTTACCGTAGGCATGCAGCAGAAATTGTTGCAGCGCTTCGCTGGGTTTGCTCATGGCTTGATCCGGATGCCAGATTGCGCCGACCTGCATCGGTGGCACCACATCCAGTATCGGCCGCGCCTCAATCCGTTTGCCCTCCAGCGACCAGGGGCGAAACACCATGTCGGACAAGGCCGTCACGCCAAAGCCGTGTGCGACCAGGCCACGCACGGCTTCAATCGACATCGTGCGAAACACGACTTTGGGCTGAATCCGGCGTGACTTCCAGTAAGCCAGTGTAGAACGCTCTGCTTCGTCGGCCATCACCATGATGTACGGATGTTGCGCTATGTCCTTCAGTGATGGTGATGCCATTTTGGCCAAAGGATGGCCGGGCGCCACCCACAGCTGGCGCCGCGAACGCACCAGCACCGCATGGCCAAAGCGTTTCAGCTCGCTGATGTTGGACAGGATGGCGACGCCCAGATCGACATCGCCATCGAGTACGGCCTGCTCGATACTGGCGCGGTCCAGATCGCGCAAATCGATTTCCACTTCCGGATAGCTGGCCCGAAAGCGCGCCAGCAAATCGGGCAGAAAATAACCCAGCACCGTGTACGACGCTGCCAGCCTGACGGTGCCGCGTAACTGGCTGGTGCGAAAACGCGGTTTGTGCGTTGCATCACGGACCGAGTCCAGGATATGGCGCGCATGATGAAAAAAATCCTGTCCGTCTGCGGTCAGTGCGACGCCCTGCGCCTGTCGCTCGAACAGGCGCACCCCCAATTCTTTTTCCAGTGACAGCACCGCATTGGTAATGGCCGATTGCGACACGTTTTCATTGGCGGCAGCCATTGAAAACTGACCGCTTTTGGCGGCCGCAACGAAGTAGCGCAGCTGGCGCAAAGTAACGTTATTGATTGGCATCGGCAGGTATTAGTTTTTCAGATAGAGTGCTTGCATATTTGTGATTTTACGATACCTTAAGGCTTACCTATACTGTAATTACTAAACCTATAAATAGCGGGGACAGCATGAACGCACCATTGGAAAATCGACAGCTTCTGGCGTCGGATTCGATCTCGCTGGATGACAAATACACGGCCGAGCGCGGCCGGGTTTTTCTGACCGGCACCCAGGCTCTGATCCGGCTGACGATGATGCAACGCCAGCGCGATCTGGCGGCGGGGCTGAATACGGCGGGCTTTATCACCGGTTATCGCGGTTCACCCCTGGGCAGCGTTGACCAGACTGCCGCCAAGGCGAAAAAATATCTGGACGCACATCAGGTGAAATTTCATCCGGGCGTCAATGAAGATCTGGCGGCCACCAGTATCTGGGGTACGCAGCAAGTCAATCTGTTTCCGAACGCGACCGTCGATGGCGTGTTTTCCATGTGGTACGGCAAAGGTCCCGGCGTTGACCGCTCCGGCGACGTCTTCAAACATGCCAATGGCGCCGGCACCGCCGCCCATGGCGGTGTGCTGGTGCTGGCAGGCGACGATCATGCTGCCAAGTCGTCGACCAACGCGCATCAGAGTGAACACATTCTGAAAGCCTGCGGCATACCAGTGCTGTATCCGTCATCGGTGCAGGAATATCTGGATTACGGTTTGCATGGCTGGGCCATGAGCCGCTATACCGGCCTGTGGGTGGCGATGAAATGCGTGACCGACGTGGTCGAGTCGGGTGCCACCGTTAATATTGATCCTGATCGCGTACAGATCGTGTTGCCGGAAGATTTTGCCTTGCCGCCCGGCGGGCTCAATATTCGCTGGCCCGACTCGGTGCTGGAGCAGGAAGCACGGCTGGTTAACTACAAATGGTATGCGGCGCTGGCCTATGCGCGCGCCAACAAACTCAATCGCATTATCTGGGACAGCCCGCAGGCGCGCTTCGGCATTCTGACCGCCGGCAAATCCTACCTCGACACCCGGCAGGCGCTGGAAGATCTGGGCATTAACGAGCAAGTCGCGCGCGATATTGGTCTGCGTTTGTATAAAGTCGGCATGACCTGGCCGCTGGAAGCCGAAGGCGTGCGCAATTTTGCCCAAGGGCTGGAAGAAATTCTGGTGGTGGAAGAAAAACGCCAGCTGCTCGAATACCAGCTCAAAGAAGAACTCTACAACTGGCGCGACGATGTGCGTCCGCGCGTGGTCGGCAAATTTGATGACACCGGCGAATGGAGCAACACGCGGCAAGCCGGTCATGGCGACTGGCTGCTGCCCGCAACCTATGAGCTAAACCCGACACAAATTGCGCGTGCCATTGCCGCACGCATTGGCAAATATTTTGCCGGCCATCCGATTGAGCAGCGCGTGAAAGAACGCGTTGCAGCCCTTGAAGCCCGCGAAGCCGTGCTCAAAGTCAGCAGCCAGCCTGATCCGCAAAAAGACCGCATTCCGCATTTTTGTTCAGGCTGTCCGCACAACACCTCAACCCGGGTGCCAGCCGGCAGCCGCGCGTTAGCAGGCATTGGCTGCCACTACATGGCCCTGTGGATGGACCGCGAAACCTCGACCTTTACCCACATGGGTGCCGAGGGCACAACCTGGATCGGCCATGCGCCCTTCACCACCGAAAAGCATGTGTTCGCCAATATCGGTGACGGTACTTATTACCACTCCGGCCTGCTGGCGATTCGTGCGGCGGCCGCGTCCAAGGTCAACATCACCTACAAGATTTTATTTAACGATGCCGTTGCGATGACGGGTGGTCAGACCCATGATGGTCCGCTGAATCCGGCAGCGATCTCGCGCCAGATTGCAGCCGAAGGTGTGGGTCCGATTGTGGTCGTGACCGACGAGCCGGAAAAATATGCAGCCGACACCGACTGGGCGCCCGGCGTCACCATCCGTCACCGCAGTGAACTCGATGCGGTACAACGCGAACTGCGCGAAATGCCCGGCACCTCGGCCATGATTTATGACCAGACTTGCGCCTCCGAAAAACGCCGTCGCCGCAAACGCAATGCCTTTCCTGATCCAGCCAAGCGCGCCGTCATTAACGAAGCGGTGTGCGAAGGCTGTGGTGACTGCAGCGTCAAATCCAATTGCTTGTCGGTAGAGCCGCTGGAAACCGAATTCGGCCGCAAGCGCGAGATCAATCAATCCAGCTGCAACAAGGATTATTCCTGCGTCACCGGTTTTTGCCCGAGCTTTGTTACCGTTGAAGGCGGGCAGTTGAAAAAGCCGAAAAAAGCGGCGCTGACGGATGCTGCCGGCGTTAAAGTCTCGGCGCTGGAACGCACTGCCAGCCTGCCGCAGCCTAGCTTGCCCGGCACCAGCGAGCCTTATGGCGTGCTGGTGACAGGCATTGGCGGCACCGGCGTGGTGACGGTTGGCCAGATTCTGGCGATGGCAGCGCACGTTGAAGGCAAGGCCTGTTCAGTGCTGGACATGAGCGGCTTGGCGCAAAAAGGCGGGCCGGTGACTTCGCATGTGCGGCTCGCTGATTCGGCCGAGCATATTCACGCCACCCGCGTTGGCACGGGCGCCGCTGATCTGGTCATTGGCTGCGATGTGATTGTGACCGGTGGTCGCGATGCACTCTCGCGCATGGGTGTCGGTCGCACCCATGCAGCAATCAATTCCACACTGGCGCCGACGGCGGCCTTTGTTAAAAATCCGGATTGGAAATATCCGGACGCAGGGGCCGAAGCCTTGATTCGCACCGCCTGCGGAGCCGAAGCGGTAGCCACCATCGATGCCGGCAAAATTGCCACCGCCCTGATGGGAGACGCGATTGCGACCAACATGTTCATGCTGGGCTATGCCTGGCAACATGGCTGGGTGCCGTTGTCGGAAGCCGCGCTGCTCAAATCCATTGCACTCAATGGCGTCTCGGTAGACTTCAATCAGCAATCTTTTGCCTGGGGCAGACTGGCCGCGCATGATCTGGCCGCAGTTGAAAAAGAACTCACGCGTGTGGCGCCGGCACAGATCATCAGCTTCAAGCGCACGCCAAGTCTGGACGAACTGATTGCGCGTCGCGCCAGCTTTTTGCAGGACTATCAGAACATCGCTTACGCACAAACCTACCGCGATTTTGTCGCGCAAGTGCGGGCTGCAGAAACGGCCGTTGCCACGCAGGGTCAGGCCTTGCGCCTGACCGAAGCCGTAGCCCGTTACCTGTTCAAGCTGATGGCCTACAAGGATGAATACGAAGTCGCCCGACTGCACAGCAACCCGGCCTTCAAAGCCAAGATCGACGCTATGTTCGAGGGCAAATTCACGGTCAAATATCACCTCGCGCCACCGCTGCTTTCAAAACGGGACAACGAAGGGCATTTGATCAAACGTGAATTCGGCAGCTGGGTTGGCAAAGTCTTCCCGTTGCTGGCAGGCTTGCGGTTCTTGCGCGGCACGGCATTGGATATTTTTTCTTATACCGACGAACGCAAGGGTGAGCGCGCACTGATCGCAGATTACCGGCAACTGATGCAGGCTTTGCTGCCTCAGCTGACTGCCGATAATCTGGCTCGTTGTGTGGCGCTGGCCAGCATCCCGGAAGACATTCGCGGTTATGGCCACGTGAAGGAGCGGCATTTGCTGGCGGCCAAACAGAAAGAAGCGGCACTGTTGGCCGAGCTGGGCGCAACAACAGCGCACAGCCCGAACTCAGGCGGCCGTCACGCCGCCTGATGGAGCGCGTGTTTATTTGAGCGCTGCGTAATCCTGATACCCGCGTGCGCGCAATGCGCATGCGGGGCAGCTGCCGCAACCATGGCCCCAATCGTGCAGCACGCCACGCTCACCCAGATAGCAGGTGTGGGTATCGGTGCGAATCAATTCGACCAACTCTTTGCCGCCCAGCTCTTCGGCCAGCGTCCAGGTTTGCGCCTTGTTGAGCCACATCAGCGGCGTGGCAATCGACATGCTGCTGGCCATGCCTAAATTAATCGCTGCCTCCAGTGCACGCATGCTGTCGTCGCGACAATCCGGGTAACCGGAGAAATCGGTTTCACACATGCCACCGACGAGCACGGTAATGCCGCGGCGATAGGCCAGCGCTGCCGTCACCATCATGAACAGCAAATTGCGTCCGGGGACAAAAGTATTGGGCAAACCATTTGCCTGCATCGCAATGGCGGTGTCGCTGGTTAATGCCGAATCGGAAATGGCGCCCAGCAGCGACAAGTCCAGCATATGATCGTCGCCCAGCCGTTCTTGCCACAGCGGGTTTTGTGCGCGCAGGCTGGCCAGCAATTGCGGCCGCAGCGACAGTTCGATCAGATGGCGCTGGCCATAATCAAAGCCTATGGTTTCGACCCGTTCATAACGGGACAAGGCCCAGGCCAGACAGGTGGTCGAATCTTGCCCGCCGGAGAACAGTACCAGTGCCGAGGAACTCATTTCTTTTCCAGCTTTGACAGTGACTGCTCGATCGTGTCGCCATTATCTTCCGCTGCCCGCAAGCGCACCGGGAACCAGTCCAGTGAGGGTGCCAGCCAGATGTCGATGGTGGGGCCGGATTTTTCTGTGGGCACACGCATGATGTGCAGGGTATCGACTTCGCCCAATACTGTTCGCAGTTTTTGCGTTTCTTTGACATCGAAGACCCATTCTTCACCGTCACGGTTGCCAATGACGCGAAAAGTCCATGCCGAGCCGGCGATGAAACGCGCCGGTTGCGCGCGCGCCATGGCCAGTAATTGCCACAACACGCTGAGCCTGTCCTGCTCACCACCTTTGAGTAGTGGTAAGGCCGGATTATCCGAAAAACCGATAGTGCCGGCCTTGTGGTCGAAGTGCGTTTGCACCGTCTCTTTACGAAAACGTTTACGCGAAAAAGTCTGTGGCGCGATGCCGGCTTCATCCAGCATGCCTTCACTTTTTTCCGACAACAAAACACCGGTCAAGGCCGTGCGCGTCTCGGACGACAGCGTATAACTTTGTATGCCGTTGCTCCACTCGACCCGGCTCGTTCCATCGAGGCTCATGCCCTTGATATCGGCGCGTATCGTGTATTGCAGCAAGGCAGAAGGCGGCAGACTGACGCCTGCTTTCGGTTCGGCGGCAGCGTCCTGCATACCAGTCAGGCTCAGGCTGCAAGCGAGCGTAAAAATCAAAAAATATCGGCGCATCATCTTAGTGTTTCTCCATTTTCGTCAACAGCATTTCCAGATAACCGTCATTGTGGTCCGCATAATGCAGCTTGACCGGAACCCAGTCTTTTTGCGGTGCCAGCCAGAGTTCAAACTGCATATCGAAGCTCGGTTCAGCCGGCATCAGTGACAAGTGCCAGGCTTCGGTGGGACGACCATCTACCGAAATAGTTTCCAGCTGATTCACATATACGCGCCACATGGCTCCCGCGCGTGTGCCGGCAATAAAAATTTCAAAGGCCAGACCCGGTTGAAACACGGCGCTATTGCCTTTGCCCAGCGCGGCAATCTGCCAGATCACACTGGCCCGGTCTTGTTCGCTGCCTTTGATTGGATAACTTGCCGTTGAAGCAGAAAAACTGATGCTGTTTTTTTCGCGCTGAAAGTGAGTATTGGTCTCAGACTTGCGGAAGCGTTTTTCCACATATAAATCCGGCGCCAGACCGCTGCTGTTGATGCGGCCGCTGCTTTTGTAATTCAGTACCGTAAAGAACAAGACGCCCGCTTCGCCGGAAATGCTGTAACGCTGCCCGTCTGATTGCCAGTTAATGCTGCCGTGGCCTTCAATTTTTCGTCCGTCTTTGGATGCCGTCACGTCGTAGCGCAGATCGACCGATTGCGGCATGCTGACCTGATTGAACAGGGGGGCTGCTTCGGCTTCGGTTGCCGGTGTCGTTTCAGGCGCAATATTGTTGGCCTGCTTTGCAGCCAGTTCTTGCGGCATGACTGGGGTGCTGTCGGCGACGGTCTGAGTTTGGGCTGGTGGTTCGGATGCTGTTGGCGGCACGGGTACGGAGGCAACAGGAACAGCAACAGGAACAGGAACAGGAGCAGGCACTACAGCGGAAGCCGCTGGTTTTTTTGTCTGCGCAATCGCCGAAGCGGCCGGCTGCTCGGGCGTTGCCGCGCGTAAGCTCACTTGCACGACTTCGTCAGGGCTGGTTTCAAAGCTTAGCCCATCCAGTTCGCCGTTAACGCCGCCGAGTATGAACAGGTGCAGCAGCATCGAGAGCAGCAAAATGGTTAAGGCAAACCAGCGCGCACGTGCCCGGGACTGTTTGCGGGCAGCAGAGGACGAAGTTGAAGAAGGCACGGACATGCCGCTAGTGTAATGCGATCATCCTGCTTCGGGTTACCGAAAGGTAAGGAATGGCCCGCAGCCCGCCCGATCTGCTAATCTTGCGGCATTCTCACCGGAGGAAGTTATGTCCACATCATCCAGCATGAACGGTTTGCCCGGCGCCGACGCCATGAACGATTCCCTTGAGTTTGTCCGCAATATGTGGGGGTCGATGAAAATACCGGGGATGGCCATGCCGTCCTTGTCGCCGGATGAAATCAATAAACAGATCACCGATCTGAAGGCAGTGGAATCCTGGCTGCAGGTCAATATGAATATGTTGCGCAGCTCGATACAGGCGCTC
The DNA here is from genome assembly GCA_947451925.1 of Burkholderiales bacterium. Taxonomy (GTDB): domain Bacteria; phylum Pseudomonadota; class Gammaproteobacteria; order Burkholderiales; family Burkholderiaceae_D; genus Pernthalerella. Next base: position 27,121 of record CANGAW010000002.1, read on the forward strand.
GAAGTGCAAAGCGCGACGCTGAGCACGCTGCAAGCGATGAGCGACAGCTTTACCCAGGCTGTGACGCCACAGCCGGCCAAGGAAGACAAGCCGGCCTTTGATTCGCCCTTTAACGCTTTTTCAAGCGCAGCAAAAGAAACCGCCAGCGCTGAACCCCAGCCAAAAGCCAGTGCGCAAAGCGAAACCGCATCAGCCGTGCCACCGCTTGATCCCGCCGCCATGGCCGCGCAGTTTGCCAATTCGGCCGCGTGGTGGAATGTAGTGCAGGATCAGTTTACGCAAGCGGTCAACAGTGTGATGGCGCCGCCTGCGGCAACTGCTGCGACCAAGCCGGCCACGAAGACGGCGACCAGGTCAGCGACTAAAACAGCCCCTAAGCCAGCCACTAAATCATCCACTAAGCGAACCACCAAGCCCGCCGCCAAAAAGCGGGCGCGTAAAAAGCCCGAGTCAAAACCAGTAGAGGCCAGCACCGCTCAGGATGCCAAGCCAGCGGCAGCACGCAGCCGGAAAAAAGCAGACAAGCCTTAAGGCCACGGTAATCAGCTGCGGGCCAGCCCTTTGAGCCCGCGCATCAGTGCTCCCAGCACCGGCAGCTTTTCATACAGCTCTTCGGCCGCGTCCCAGTAATCGCGATGCATCGTGACCTGGCCGCGGTCGTTAAAGCGCAGATGCGTGGCCCCGCGTATGCATTGCTCTGCGCTGGAAAAACGCTTCATCCTGAACAGAAAATTCCAGCTTAAAAACGCCTGATCGTCCTGCAAAATTTGCGCGGTCACCACAAAGCGCGGCGCGTCAACCTGGGTAAACATGTGGCGGAAAATTTCCGTCACGGCTGCAATTCCCGAGACCTCGTTAAACGGGTCCTTGAACCATACATCTTCGCTATAAATCTGCGCTAGCACATCAAGCTGGTCGAGCTGAATCGATTCAAAGACGCGCACCAGTTGATCCAGACTTTGCTGGTGTTGCAGAGCATGTTTCATAGGCCGGTGACTTTATGCAGCAGCGCAAAATACCAGCGATACGGCAGCAAGCGCGCCAGACGCAGCCAGTTGGTAAAACGCTTTGGAAAATGAATATGGAAGTGGCCTTGCTCTATGCCCTGCACAATTTCTTGCGCTGCGCGCCTGGCCGTGATCAGGCCTGGCATAGGGAAATCATTGACGGCGGTGGCTGGCGTTTCAACAAAGCCGGGGTTGATCAGATAAACCGCATTACCGCGGGGACGCAAATCCACATACAGCGACTCGCATAAATTGATGAGAGCTGCCTTGGTCGGACCATAGATCAGTGCCTTGGGCAGCCCCGAGTAGCCCGCCGCCGAGGACACAATCCCAATGCCGCCACTGTGCTGTGCCAGCAAACTTGGCAACACCGCATCAAGGCAATGAAACACGCCGCGCAGATTCAGATCAATCAGCTGATTGACCGCCGCCATGTCAAAAGAATCGGCGCGCATTTCGTTGTAGGCGCCGGCCACCACCAGTACCAGATCAAAGCCCTGCCATTGCGCCAGCAATGTGTCGCGTGCCGCCAGTACCTCCGCATGCCGGGTTACGTCCAGCGGCAGCAGCAGGGCTTTGGGGAACTCTGGCGCAACCGTTTGCAGTGTGCTCAACTTGCGCGCTGACAGTGCCACGCGTGCGCCACGTTCCAGCAACAGCTTTGCCGTTTCCGCACCGATGCCGGTGGACGCGCCAATGACCCAGACGCGCTGGCCGCGCCAGTCGCCTATGCGTGGATTCATTACGAGGCTCTTTTCGTGAACGACAAAGTGATCTCGCCAAGGCGCACGCCGAACTTGCTCATCACGGCGCGGTTCAACATCACCCTTTCATCCATCTGAAACATCCAGTCATCGAAGTCCATCTGGTAGACGGTGCCGTCGACTGGCAGCGCCAGCACATATTGCCAGCGCAAGGCATTGCCGCCGACACTGCCGCGGGCTTCGCCGATGACATCGGCAGCGGTGCCGACATACTGTTGCGGGCTGATTTTTTTCAGCGTCCAGATGCGTTTTTGTTTGGTGCCATCCGAATAAGTAAAGTCTTCATCCAGCGTGCCGACATCGCCTACCCAATGGCAACGCATGACCACCGTAAATCGTTTGACGACCTTGCCCGAACGATCCTGAAACATGCCCCAGGCGTCCACCGTGCCGTTGAAATACGTTTGCAAATCCAGCGCCGGTTTTTCCTTTGCATAGTCAGCCGGTGTCGTGGTGCCGCAGCCGGCCAGCAAGGCTGCCAGTGCAAAGAGCGTAGTGCGCAATAAAGTCGGCAACATCATTTTTTATTCCTTAGTCATTACAAATTTTTCAAAGGCGCGCGCCACAGCAACGCCGCCGCCAGACATTTCAATGCGCATGGTAGCCAGGCGTAGGCATAGACCAGTGCGCGCAGACCAGCGTCGCTGGCGTGGCCCGGTGTGTAGCCCAGTGACTCCAGCAAAGGCAGCGCGATACCGGCGGCCAAAGCCAGATTCATTTTGCTCATCCAGCTCCATGCGCCAAAATACGCGCCTTCGCGCTGGCCGCTATGACCGGCCGCACTGATTACGCCGGCAAGCAGGGCCGGCGGCAAGGCCAGATCAGCGCCCAGTGCTGCGCCGGAAATGAGGCAAATCAGCGCAAAACTGATCAGCGCACCCGGCTGCAATTGCGCCACCCAGGCAAAGGCCGCAACGGCCACCAGCATGGAGAACAGCCAGGCTTTTGATTCACCCAGTCGTGCAGCCAGTGCAACCCAAAGCGGCAAAGCGCAGGCTGCCGCCAGAAAGTACAGCACCAGAAATAAGCCGGACAGATGGCCAAGTTGCAGCCGGTCTGACGCAAAAAATAAAAACAGGGTGGCGGGAATCGCGGCGGCAATGCCATTGGCAGCGAACACCGCCAACAGCCAGCGAAAGGCCGTTTGCTGAAAGGGCAGGCGCAAGTCTGTCCATGAAAAATGCGCGAGCTGCACCGTATCGGCGCGCGGCGCCTGACGCAGCAGCACCAGCGCAGCAATGCCCAGCGTCAGCACAAACAACACCGACAACCAGCCCAGGCTAGCCAGTGCCGGCACAGCTGCTGCCAGAATCACGCCAAGCAAGGCGCAGGCTTCACGCATCGCTGTCAGGCGCGCCCGTTCACCGCGCTGCTGAGTCAGTCCGGCGCCCCAGCTATTGTGCGCAATAGTGGCGATGCTAAAACCCAGATAAACCACCAGCAGGCTGCCGGCGAACCAGACCAGCAAGGCCGTGTCATGCAAGGCCGGTGGATGAAACAGCGCAAGATAACCGGCCACCAGCATAGGCAGTGCCATGATGACAAAGGCGTTATAGCCGCGCGCCGATTTTGTACGGTCTATCCATAAGCCGACGGCAGGATCAACGAATGCGTCCAGCACGCGTGCTGCCAGCAGCACACTGCCGATTGCACTCAAAGACAGGCCGAAGCGGCTGGCATAGAGCTGGGGTACCAGTACATAAACGGGCAGTGCCAGCATTGCTAGCGGCAGCGCGAACAAGCCATAGGCCAGCAATGCGCGGCGCGAAAAATGCGTCACGGCAGACCTAACAATGCGTGCCGCAATGGCGGTGCGCTGGTTTTCGGATGCAGCCAGATGGCGAAAAACGCCGGGCCGAATGCCGGGTCGGCAATCTCACCCAGTAGCTGGTCACCGATAAAAAAACGTGTGGCTTGTCCGGGCTGATAGAGGCCGGTCAGATGGGTGCTTGGATCCACATCCGGGAACAGCGCCTGCATGCTGGCCAGCCATGCCTGGTGTTGCGCCGTGGTGCCGATGCCGATTTTTTGTATCTCGTCGATACTGGCTTGTGCAATTTTTTTACCTTTGAGTTTGCGTGCGTAGGCCAGCTCGAGGGCAAAGGGCGTGTTGGTCAAATTTTCCGGTGTAAGCCCGGGTGGCTCGCTCCATAAACTGATGGCGTAAATGTTGAGGCCAAACCAGGTGTAATTGCCTTTGCCCTGCAACTGCGCATGCGGCAGCAAGGAAGCAATCGCTTTCGTTTGTGCCCAGCCAGAGCTGGCGTGCAGCGCCACCAGCATCAGCAGCGCCCGGATCATCGTCGGAACCAGGCTCTTTTTCATCTCAGGATTTTTGCAAAGTGAATTGATACAGGTCGATGCTCTTGGCGCGAAAGCCCGCTTCGCAGTAAGCCAGATAAAACGCCCAGGTGCGAATGAAGCCGAGATCAAAGCCTTGCGCCTGCACCGCTGTTTCTTGTTCCTGAAAACGCTGATGCCAAAGCGCCAAAGTGCGCGCATAGTCCAGACCAGACGCGCATTCATCGACGACGTTCAAACCGTGACGTGCGGCACAGGCGCGAAACACGGAAGGCGAAGGCAGCATCCCGCCGGGGAAAATATATTGTTGAATGAAATCGGTGCCGGTACGGTAGCGGGCAAATAATTTGTCGGCAATCGTAATGGTCTGTATGCACGCCCGGCCGCCCTGTTTCAGGCGTTGGGCAACGCAGGAAAAATAGCTGTCCCAATACGACTCGCCGACGGCCTCGAACATTTCAATGGACGCAATCGCATCGAACTGGCCTTCGGTATCGCGATAGTCCTGCAAGCGCAATTCTACTTGCGGTGCCAGTCCGGCATTGAGCAAGCGCTGCTGTGCATAGTCGCGCTGCTCGGTCGACAGTGTGAGCCCCGTGACTTGTGCGCCACGTCGCGCAGCCAGCTCGGCAAAGCCGCCCCAGCCGCAGCCAATTTCCAGAATGCTGCTGCCGCTGCCAACTTGCAACTGATCAAAGATGCGTGCGTATTTTGCCTGCTGTGCTTGCTCCAGTGTTGCGCTATCCGCTGTGAACAAGGCGCTGGAATAGGTCATCGACGGGTCTAGCCACAGCTGATAAAAATCATTGCCGATATCATAGTGCGCGTGAATATTGCGGCGGCTGCCGGCGCGTGAATTGCGATTGAACAAATGGCGCAATCGATAGATCAGACTGCCCCACCAGGTACCGTAAATCGCTGTCTCGATGGCATCGCGGTTATGAATGAGCAAGGCCAGCAAATCGGCAAGCTGATTAGTGTGCCAGTCACCGCGGATATAGGTTTCGGCAAAGCCGATGTCGCCGGATTTGAGTGCGGCGATGCAAGGCTCCCAGTTTTTCAGGCTCAGTGTCACCGGCTCGCTGCCATCGCCAAACAACAATACGCTATGGTCCGGACATTCGACGCGCAACGCGCCATGCCGGATTTTTTCCAGCAATTGCAGCATCAGCCTTGCTTGCGCAGGCGCCTTGACAGGGGCCGATGTCGGCCGTGTCGTGTCAAATAACAGGGGTGAAGATATTTCGTTGGTCATCGGCTTATTTCGCGGGACGGCGGTGCAGGTTTTTTGAAAAATGGCACACGTTTGAAAAATAGTTTTGCGGCTTGCCAGTGAATGCGAACAATCACGCCAAAGCTCAATAAGGGGTAACGGAAAAAGGCATACGCCAGTGCGCCGTTGGTGAGGGCTTGCAGGGTACCGGAAATGCTGGTGAGAAGCAGTGGACCTTGCGCATCATGATGATCAATCCGTGCCACCAGTCGTTCAAGCTGCTGCTCGCCCACGGTTTGACTGCTGCGCATGAAGCGAAATTGATAGCCCCCTTCGATGGCGCAAAACGGCGACACATGAAACACCTTCTTCGCTGTCAGCGGCACGCCCCAGGGCAGACTGTCGCCGGTATCGAGCAGGTAGTGATGCTTCTCGCCAAAGGTATTGCGCACTTCACACAAAATGGCGCGCAACTCGCCGGTCTGTCGATGACAAAACCAGAACGACACCGGATTAAACACATAACCAAGAACGCGCGGAAAAGCCTGCAGCCAGATTTCACCGTCGGCGTCAGGGATGCCTTCGGCTTTGAGCAGCTGGTCAATCCAGCTCAGCAGCGGCGTCTGCCCATCGCCGTGGTCGCGGTCATAAAATGACAGCAGATTAAAACGGTTGCGTGAAATCAGTGCGCTGCCCAGCGGGGAATCCGCCAGTGTGCGCAGCGGCAGCAACAGCGTGTAGACGCCGTATTGAAAAGCGTTGGCGGCCGGCCGCAGTCGCCGGTGGCGCACCAGTCCCATGCTGAGCTGAACTTTTTTTTGCAGCTGCTGCATGCTTATTTACCTTTACGACGCATGGAGCTGCGCTGAGGGCACAGTGGCAACTTGTTCAATGGCGTGGGCCACAGCCAGTCCGGATTTCAGGCCATCTTCATGAAAACCATAACCGGTCCAGGCACCTGCAAACCAGGTGTGTTGGTGTCCTTGCATATTTTTGAGCGCACGCTGCGCGGCAATGGCTGCTGCATCAAATACCGGATGTGCATAGTCATAGCGGCCGATCACGCTGGCCGGATCAGGCGGGGTCAGCGGATTGAGCGACACAATGACGGGCGTTTTAAAAGGCAGCGGTTGCAGTTTATTGAGCAGGTAATGTACACAAACACGCGGCTCGGCGCCGCCCTGGCTTTCATAATTCCATGCTGACCAGGCGCTGCGTTTGGCAGGCAGGCAGCGCACATCGGTATGCAGCACCGCGACATTGGGCTGATAGCCGACGGCAGACAACATCGCCGCTTCTTCGCTGTTGGCGTCAGACAGCAAAGCTAAACTCTGGTCGCTGTGGCAGGCCATCACCACATGGTCAAACAACTGGCTGCCGGTTTGCAGTTCGACGCGTATTTTTTTCAGCGCACCTGACTGCACCCGCGTCACTGACTGCACGGGAGTATTGGTAAATTTTTGCGCAATGACCGTTAACATTTTTTCCACGTAGTGTTTGGCGCCGCCGGTGACGGTGCCCCACTTCGGCCGGTTACTCACTTGCAGCAGGCCGTGGTTGTCGCAAAACTGAACGAAACTCATCAAGGGAAAGTCCAGCATTTGCGCCGTCGGGCAGGACCAGATGCATCCCGCCATTGGCAGTAGATACCAATCGCAAAACTCCTGGCTGTACTGATGCTGACGCAGAAAGTCCCCCAGCGAGATGGCAGGTGCCACATTTTTACTGCGGGCACATTGCGTCGCCTGCTTATTGAAACGCATGATGTCTTTCAACATGCGAAAAAATGCAGGATTGAACAGATTGCGCCGTTGCGCAAACACGGTATTGAGATTGGCGCCAGCCCATTCGAGCGTACGTGCGGTGCGCTCGCTGGCATGCGTCGCAAGTGGCAGCTTGACCGAAAATGACATGTCGGTGCTGCTGGTGTCGATGTCGAGTTGCTTGAACAGCGCGATCAGATTCGGATAGGTGCGCTCGTTAAACACCAGAAAGCCGGTGTCGACGCCGTGCCGCATGCCGTCGAGTTCAACATCAACCGTGTGGGTATGGCCGCCGAAATAATCATTGGCCTCGTACAGGGTGACGTCGTGACCATTTTTCGACAGTTGCCAGGCGCACGACAAGCCCGAAATCCCTGAGCCGATAACTGCGATTTTCATGCCATGTGATGGGTTGGGCCCAGCTCGCTAAAAAATAAAAAGAAGAACTGCAAGAACATGAAGTCTGCAGAAATCATCGCCACACGCCTGGGCTGTGGCGGACAGTTTTTTTATTTTGCTGCCAGCGCTTTCTCGATGGCCGTGACCATTTCTTTGCCGTCCGGACGGGTAGTGCTGCCAAAGTTAGACACCATGTTGCCGTCGCGGTCGATCAGGTATTTGTTGAAATTCCAGCCCGGTGCCTTGCCGCCGGCTTTGACTAGCGCTGCAAACAGCGGGTTGGCATCTTTGCCCTTGACGGAGGATTTGGCAAACATCGGAAACTTCACGCCATAAGTGTTGGTGCAGAAGTCAGCAATTTCTTTATTGTCGCCCGGCTCCTGGCTAAAGTCGTTCGATGGAAAGCCGAGCACGACTAAGCCCTTGTCCTTGTATTTTGCATAGAGCTTTTCCAGCCCGTCATACTGCTCGGTGTAGCCGCAGTAACTGGCGGTGTTGACGATCAGCGTCACCTTGCCCGCGTACTGACACAGATTTTGCAGAGCGTCGTCTTGCAGTCGATTAAATTTGTAATTGAGCAGTGCCGGACAATCGGCTGCTTTTGCCTGGTCGGCAAGCAGCATGAGGAGGCTGATCAGACCAAGCAGGCTGGTCATAAAAAAAAGAGGGCGCTGGCGAATTTTTGTCATGGTTACAATACCGGTAGGTTTTAATTCAGACTATGAAGTTATTTTACTTTACTTCCCTGTTTCACGGCGCCGGATGGCAAGGCGCCCAAAAGGACTCCGATATGCGGCAGCTTGTGCTGATCCTTGGCGATCAGTTGAATTTTTCGAATCCCGCGCTGGCACAGTTCGATCCTGCACAGGATCAGGTGTTAATGATTGAGGCAGAAGGCGAGGCAAGTGCAGTCTGGTCGCATCAAGCCAGAGTGGTCTTGTTTTTATCGGCTATGCGCCATTTTGCAGAAGAAATCCGCGCCAGAGGCTGGCCGCTTGATTATGTGAAGTTGGACGATAGCGGCAGCGCGGATTTTGCCAGCCGGCTGGATGACGCGATTGCGCGCCATCAGCCGCAGGCCATCAAACTTGCCGAGCCCGGCGAACTCAGGATGCAGGAAGCGATCGAGGCCAGTTGCCGCAAGGCGGGCTTGCCGCTGATGCTGGTCGACGATACGCATTTTCTTTGCAGCCGGCAGGAATTTGCCAGCTGGGCGCAGGGCAAAAAAGAATTGCGCATGGAGTTTTTTTATCGCGTGATGCGAAAAAAATGGCAAGTGCTGATGGCCGGCAGTGAGCCTGTTGGTGGCGTCTGGAATTTTGATGCCGAGAATCGCAGCGCTTATCCGAAGCGGGGCAAGCAGATTGGTCCGGGGCAGATTCCGCCACCGGCCGGGTTTGCGCCTGACGTCATTACTTTGGAAGTGATGAACCTGGTGAAGCAGCGTTTTGCCAAGCATCCGGGTTCGCTGGCAGATTTTGCCTGGCCGGTGAATCGGCAGCAGGCGCTGACAGCCTTGCGGGTTTTTATGCAAACCCGCCTGCCGCAGTTCGGCATTTATCAGGATGCCATGTGGACCAATACGCCCTTTGGCTGGCATGCGCTGTTATCGGCGGCACTGAATCTGCATTTGCTGGATCCGCGTGAAGTAATTGCTGCGGCTGAAGAAGCTTTTCACGCTGGTCAGGTGTCGATAGAAAGCGCAGAAGGTTTTATCCGGCAAATTTTGGGCTGGCGCGAATTTGTGCGCGGCATGTACTGGCTAGACATGCCGGGCATGAAGCAGGCCAATCATTATCAGCACACGCGCTCCTTGCCGTCATGGTTCTGGAACGGGCAAACCAAGATGGCCTGTCTGCATGACAGCATAGGGCAGACCATGCGTTACGGCTACGCACATCACATACAGCGGCTGATGGTGATCGGAAATTTTGCCCTGCTTGCCGAGCTGTCGCCGCAACAGGTCGGCGACTGGTTTTTAGCGGTTTATGTGGATGCGATTGAATGGGTTGAGTTGCCCAACACGGCCGGCATGGCCTTGCATGCGTGTGGCAGCCGCTTTACCAGCAAGCCCTATATTTCAAGTGGCGCTTATATCAACCGGCAAAGTAATTACTGCAGCGGCTGCCGCTATGATCCGGCGCAGCGTAGCGGCGAAAAAGCTTGTCCTTATACTACCTTGTACTGGCATTTCATCGAGCGTCACGCCAGCGCCATGGCAGCCAATCCGCGCACGGCCCTGATGGCGAAAAATCTGGAAAAACTCAGCGCTGCAGAGCGCACGGCAATTGGCGCGCGTGCTGCCGAAATGCTCAATGATCTGGATTCATTGTGATAACAAAGCGAAAGACTTAGTAAATCGCTGGGCGCAACACAGGCTTGTCATACATTGTTGGTAAAATCAGTCATCTCAACAAATGAATGCAGGCTGCCATGCTGTTTCCTGAATTATTCCGATCACTCGAACAAGTCCGCTGGAATATGGAAACCGATATTCCGTGGGATCAGTTCGATGCCTCGTTGCTGACCGAAGAGCAGGCGCAGACGATTCGCATGAACGCCATCACCGAATGGTCGGCGCTGCCGGCCACCGAGATGTTCTTGCGGGACAATCGCAATGACAGCGATTTTTCCGCCTTCATGTCGGTCTGGTTTTTTGAAGAACAAAAACACGCACTGGTGTTGATGGAATATCTGCGACGCTTCCGGCCCGATCTGGTGCCAACCGAAGAAGAGCTGCACAAGGTGCGCTTCGAATTTGATCCGGCGCCACCGCTGGAAACCCTGATGCTGCATTTTTGCGGCGAGATTCGTTTGAACCACTGGTATCGCTGCGCATCCGAATGGCACGATGAGCCTGTGATCAAGCAGATTTATAAAATCATCAGTCAGGACGAAGCCCGCCATGGCGGTGCCTATCTGCGCTACATGAAAAAAGCACTGGGCGAAGTGGGCGATGTCGCGCGCGTGGCCTTTGCCAAAATTGGCGTCTTGATGGCTTCAGCCCGTCGTACCGAAAAGCCTTTGCATCCGACTAACTTGCATGTGAATCAGTCCTTGTTCCCGAACGACACCGTGCAAAGTCGCCTGCCCGATCCTGACTGGCTGGAAGCCTGGCTCGATACCCAGATCCGCTTTGACGGCGAGTGGGAAAAGAAAGTGGTCGACCGTATTTTGCACAACCTGTCGCTGCTGTTCGAGCGCAGTTTTGTCACGGTGCAGGATCTGAACCGCTATCGCAAGGAAGCGATTGCACGCATGACGCCAGCCGTTGCGGCGCCCGCTGCATAATTTGTAGTTGCCTGTGCTTGGCTCAAGCGAGCCAAGCACAGCTCGCTTATTTAATGATTGTGATGGTCGTGCTCATGTTCGTGCTCATGCATGTCGTGCATGTCATCCATCGCTGCCGGTTTGGCTTCCATTCCCTTGTCGCTGACATGGACGCTGATGTTCACTTTTCCGGCGCGCTGAAACTGCAAAATCATCGCAAATTTGTCGCCCGCCTTTAAGGGCTTTTTCAATCCCATCAGCATGATGTGAAAGCCATCGCCCGCTTTCATTTCAATGATGCTGCCGGCTTTGATATCCAGCTTTGGCACTGCGCGCATTTTCATGACGTCGCCTTCCATGCTCATGTTGTGCACTTCAACACTGGCCGCCACCGGTGAGCTGGCTGACAACAGTGCATCATCGCTCTGGCCTTTATTTTCAATCTTCATATAGGCCACACCGTTGCTCTGTGCGCCAATGCTTGGCCGGGCATGCGGATGATCTATTTCCAGCTTGCCTGCCTGATAGCTGTGTGCGTGAGCCAGTGTGGTCAGCAGCAGGGCTGCAATTGCGAACAATGGTTTGACTGACATCTGCGATCCTTCTGAGTGAGTGAGAAATAATTAATACAATAAGTAAAACCAGATTATAGGGCGCGTTCCCTGCAACGTTTCAGGCCCCGCCGGCAAAATCATTTTGCCGCCAGGCTTCGTAGACCACGACGGCTACCGTATTGGATAAATTCAGACTGCGATTGTCTGGCCGCATCGGTAAGCGCAAGCGCTGCGCCGTCGGAAAACTCTCGCGCAATGCGGGCGCCAAGCCGCGGGTTTCGGAGCCGAACACAAACACGTCGCCCGCTTGAAACTGCGCTTGTGCGAAGGAGCCAGAGCCATGGGTAGTGAGGGCGAACATGCGGCTGGGGTCAGGCTTCAGCTTGTCGAGAAAACTGGTCCAGTCCGGGTGCACCTGCATGCTGGCGTAATCGTGATAATCCAGCCCGGCGCGACGCATCTTGGCGTCATCCAGCGGAAAGCCCAGCGGCTCGATCAGATGCAGTTGCGCGCCGGTGTTGGCGCACAGACGGATGATGTTGCCCGTATTGGGCGGAATTTCAGGTTCAACTAAAACAACGTGAAACAAGCGGATCTCCTGTTGCCGGCATAGGGCATTCAAACAGCGGGTGTACGCGCCACCACCAGATTGGTCACCCGTGAGGCGCCGTAGCGTTTCAGGCAGGCTGCCAGTTCATGCAAAGTGCGCCCGCTGGTCATCACATCATCAACCACCATGACGTGCTTGCCCGACAAGCTGGGCGCGGCGGGCGAAACAATGAAGGCGCCGCGCATATTAACGTGTCTTTGCTTCAGCGGCAGGCCCGCTTGTGCGCTGGTATCGCGCACTCTGATGCAGAGCTGGCTTGCCAGCGGCAGATGCAGGCGGTTGGACAGCGAGCGGGCAATTTCGCTTGCCTGATTAAAGCCGCGAACAGCCAGCCGTGTCGCCGACAGAGGCACGGCTGTCAGCAAGTCGGCTTCAGTCTGGCCCACCATGCCGCGCTGACCGTGCACTACGCGCGCCAGCAAGTCAGCAAACAGTGGCGCAAATGCCAGACGGCCATGGAATTTCAATGCTTGAATCAGGTGATCAACCGGCGCCGCATAGTCACAGGCAACGATACTGGCATCAAAGGCCGGCGGCGACTGCAGGCAAGCCCCGCACTGTTCGCCCCCGACGGTATCGCTGCTTAGTCTGGCGCAGACCGGGCAGCGCGGGCTGTTGCGGCTAAAAAATCGCATGTCGCAGGCAGCGCATAGCCGGGGTATGTGCTGGCGGCCATGAGGTGCGTCGCTGTCGCCGCACAATGCGCAACTGCCGGGCAAGCCGGCATGCAGCAGCTGGCGCGTCCAGGTCAGGAGTCGGGAGGATGTGGCAATCGCTTTGGAATCAGGCATCGGCATGATTGAAGTGGGCGTGTACACTGCGCAGCATTATCCCACTGCTGCGCACCGCATTGTTTTCATGTCTTCCATTTCCCCCGACAAGCCGGCCACTTCGGCGCAAAGTGCGCCGATTTCCCTGCCCCGCGTCCGTGCCTTGTTTTCGCGTCCGGGCCGGGTCGCTGAGTCGCAGTTTTTGCGCCGTGAAATTTCTGTGCGCATGTTTGAGCGGCTCAGTCTGATTAAAACCAATCCGCTTGCCGTGCTCGATGCCGGCTGTGGTGAAGGTGACGATCTGGCATTGCTGCGGCAGTCCTTTCCGCTATCCTTGCTGCTGGGTCTGGATGCAGCGGCAGCGATGCTGGCAACGGCCCGCAGTCAGGCGCTTGCAGCGCTGCCATTCTGGCAACGGATGGCGGCTAAACTTTCTGCGCCGTCGGGGCCGGGTGGTGCGGCACTGGCTTGCGCCGATTTTGCCCGTCTGCCGCTGGCGCCGGCCAGCTTTGATTTGGTCTGGTCCAACCTGGCGCTGCATTGGCATCCGCAGCCCGATAAAGTATTTGCGGAGTGGCGGCGTGTGTTGCGCGTCGATGGCTTGCTGATGTTTTCCTGTTTTGGGCCGGACAGCTTTCAGCAATTGCGCGCGGCCTTTGCCGCTGCCGGTGAACACCATGCGGTGCTGCCCTTCGTTGATTTGCATGACTTTGGCGACATGCTGGTGGACGCCGGCTTTGCCACACCCGTAATGGACATGGAAAAGTTAACGATTAGTTATTCATCGGCTGAAAAACTATTGGCCGATGTGCAGGCTTTTGGTGGCAACCCGTTGCTGACTCGCCGTAGCAGTCTGATCGGCCGCGCGCAATGGCAGCGTGTGTTACAGGCTCTTGAGGCGCAGCGCGATGCCGACGGCAAGCTCAATCTGACCCTTGAAGTGATATACGGGCACGCATTTCGTCCTGTTTTACGCAAAACGGCCGGCGGCGAAGCGATTGTGCGCTTTGATCTTCCGCGCCGGTAAATCGGGCCTTGCTGCTTGTTTGCCCTGATATTGACCAGTCTTCATGCGGAAATTGATTGTTTCCGCTTGGCGACTAAATATCTTTTGCCTTATACTTCACCGGTTTTTCGCAGTTCATTTGCTGCCCAAATCCCGGATAAGGTGTTGTGCGATGGCGACGCGTGAATGGATTTCAAAGCAAAATTGCTCGATTTCGCCCAAGCAGTTGGCGAAAGTCTATGCGGCATTGTGTCTGTCTTCGTTTTCGGTTGCCGCTTATTTCACGATGCATGGTGCGTGGCTGGTAATGGTTTTTGCAGTGCTGGAAATGATTGCGGTGGCCACAGCTTTTTTATACTTCGGCCGGCATGCAACAGACAGTGAACGTATTGCGCTCATTGATGATCGTCTGCTGGTGGAGTTTGTCAAAGCAGAAAAAACCAGGCAGATCAATATGGACCCGCGCCGGACGCGGGTTGCTTTGCCGGCAGTTCGGCATGGCCTGATCGGGCTTGAGGCCAATGGCGCAAGAATTGAAGTAGGACGATTTTTGACAGAGCGAAGGCGGCGCGAATTTGCGCAAGAATTGACGCGAGAGCTTGGTGGCTACGGACCGAATTTCGGATAATGCCAGGCGATTGGTTAAAACATAATTTTTATTAGGCTTTTGAGGACAATATGAAACACGCGAAGCGCCTGTACTCCATGATTCTGGCAGTGGCCGGCTTGATGATGGCTGGTTCAACTTTTGCTGTCAGCGATATGGTTGGTGGTCCTGCTGTTCACCAGTTGAATTTTCAGACGCCAGTGACTTCGGTCGCGTCCAGCATCTATCAGTTGCACAACTGGATGATGGCAATCTGTCTGGTCATCTTTTTTGCTGTGTTTGGCGTGATGTTCTACTCCATCCTGAAGCACCGCAAATCGCTGGGTCATAAATCGGCCAGCTTCCACGAAAGCACCGCTGTCGAGATCGCATGGACCATCGTGCCATTCCTGATCGTGGTGTTCATGGCGCTGCCAGCGACCAAAACCGTGGTGGCAATGAAAGACACTTCCAACGCAGACATCACGGTGAAAGCTACCGGCATGCAATGGAAATGGAACTACGATTACCTCAAGGGTGAAGGCGAAGGCATTAACTTCTATTCGGCATTGTCCACCCCGCGTGACCAGATTCACGGCGATGCGGTCAAGGGTGAAAACTATCTGATCGAAGTCGATAATCCGCTGGTCGTTCCGGTCAACAAAAAAATCCGTATCGTCACTACCGCTAACGACGTCATCCATGCATGGGGCGTGCCTTCACTGGGCGTCAAGCAAGATGCGATTCCTGGTTTCGTTCGCGACACCTGGTTCAAGGCTGAAAAAGTCGGCATCTATCGCGGTAACTGCTACGAGCTGTGCGGTAAAGAACATGCGTTCATGCCTATCGTTGTCAATGTGGTCAGCGAAGAAGACTATGCAAAATGGGTAGCCGGCAAAAAGCCTGCTGCAGCCAGCGCTGAAGATCCGAACAAGACCTGGACTGTGGCTGAACTGGCCAAGCAAGGTGAAAAAGTTTACGCAACCAATTGCGTGGCTTGCCATCAGGCGACGGGCAAGGGTGTGCCGGGTGCCTTCCCTGCACTAGACGGCTCGAAAGTGGTCAACGGTCCAAAAGCTGATCAGGTCAGTTTGCTGTTGAACGGCAAGAACGCGATGCCTTCATGGAAAACCTTGTCGGATACCGAAATCGCTTCCGTGATTACCTATACCCGTAACAACTGGTCCAACAAAGTCCAGCAAAATATTGTTCAACCAGCTGAAGTTCTGGCTGCGCGCAAGTAAACGGCAAGTAACCGAATAATCAGGAGAATCAGATGAGTACAACAATCGATCACGCACACGATCATTCTGACGGCCACGGCGCGCATGATGACCATCCGCACGGATGGCGTCGTTGGCTGTTCGCTACCAACCACAAAGACATCGGTACTTTGTACCTGTGGTTTTCGTTCACCATGCTGCTGACTGGCGGCGTGCTGGCACTGGGCATTCGTGCCGAGTTGTTCAAGCCGGGCCTGCAACTGTTCGTGCCTGAGTTTTTCAATCAGCTGACCACGATGCACGGTCTGATCATGGTGTTCGGCGCGATCATGCCGGCCTTCGTCGGCTTCGCCAACTGGATGATCCCGCTGCAAATCGGCGCAGCCGACATGGCTTTTGCGCGGATGAATAACTTCTCCTTCTGGCTGCTGCCACCGGCTGCGATTTTGCTGGTTAGCTCGTTCCTGGTTCCTGGCGGCGCAACCGCTGCCGGCTGGACCTTGTACGCACCGCTGTCGACCCAGATGGGTATCGGCATGGACATGGGTATTTTCGCCATGCACATCATGGGCGCGTCGTCGATCATGGGTTCGATCAACATCATCACCACCATCCTGAACATGCGCGCTCCCGGCATGACCCTGATGAAGATGCCGATGTTTGCCTGGACCTGGCTGATCACGTCTTACCTGCTGATTGCCGTGATGCCTGTGCTGGCTGGCGCGATCACCATGACCCTGACGGACCGTCATTTCGGTACCTCGTTCTTCAACGCCGCAGGTGGCGGTGATCCAGTCATGTATCAACACATTTTCTGGTTCTTCGGTCACCCAGAGGTGTACATCATGATTCTGCCGGGCTTCGGTATCGTTTCGCAGATCATTCCAGCCTTCGCTCGCAAGACCCTGTTCGGTTACGCATCGATGGTGTATGCAACAGCTTCTATCGCCATCCTGTCGTTCATCGTCTGGGCGCATCACATGTTTGCAACCGGCATGCCAGTGACCAGCCAGCTGTTCTTCATGTACGCCACCATGCTGATCGCGGTGCCGACCGGTGTGAAAGTGTTTAACTGGATTGCCACCATGTGGCGCGGTTCGATGTCCTTCGAGACCCCGATGATGTTCGCCATCGGCTTCATCTTCGTCTTTACCATGGGTGGTTTCACCGGCCTGATTCTGGCTGTGACCCCAATCGACATCCAGATGCAAGATACCTATTACGTTGTGGCGCACTTCCACTACGTGCTGGTTGCCGGTTCGCTGTTCTCCTTGTTCGCTGGTTTCTACTACTGGGCGCCAAAGTGGACGGGCTTCATGTACAACGAAACACGCGGCCAGATTCACTTCTGGGCTTCGCTGATCACCTTTAACGTCACCTTCTTCCCGATGCATTTCCTGGGTCTGGCTGGTATGCCACGTCGCTATGCCGACTACGCTGCCCAGTTCACCGACTTCAACATGATCGCGTCGATCGGTGCATTTGGTTTTGGTCTGTCACAGGTGTACTTCCTGTTTGCGGTGTTGTTGCCATCGATTCGCGGCGGCAAAGCAGCAGCAGCCAAGCCTTGGGATGGTGCAGAAGGTCTGGAGTGGACAGTGCCTAGTCCTGCGCCTTTCCACACCTTTGAAGTCCCACCTGTCGTTAAGTAATGTTGCGATGCCGGCGGCGTCAAGTCGCCGGCAAACTGGAACTCATGTCTAATCAAAAGAAGCCTAATAACCTGCGCACTGCGCTGATTTTATTTTCAGTGGCGCTGGTGTTTTTTTTCGGTGTGATCATCAAGCAAAGCTGGCTTAGTTAAGATGGACGCCAAGCAGCAGGCAAGAAAGCAGCGGCAGAATCGCAGCAATATGCGCATGCTGGGCAAGCTGATGCTGATCGCAGTAATGATGTTCGGTTTTGGTTATTCGCTGGTGCCCTTGTACAAAAAGATTTGCGAACTCACCGGCATTAACGTGCTGGCGGTGCAGGAAACCAAGCTTGTTGAGGCGGGTAATACCCAAGTCGACAAGACGCGCACGGTGCGGGTTGAATTTGATGCCAACACCCAGGGCCCCTGGCGTTTCCGTCCGATGAACTCAAGTCTGGACGTGCATCCAGGCGAAATGGCGCAAGTGGTGTATGAAGTGGTGAATACGCAGGGCAGAAGCATGCAGGCGCAAGCGATTCCTAGTTACGCGCCACAAGAAGCTGCCGTGCATTTCCGCAAGCTTGAATGTTTTTGTTTTAAGCAGCAGACGCTGGGTGCTAACGAGACCCGGAAGATGCCTGTGAGCTTTTATATTGATCCAGCGTTGCCGAAAAGCGTAAAGACGATTACCTTGTCTTATACGTTTTTTGAAGTTGGTGCAGCGACCAAAAAACAAGCCAGCTGAAAAGGCGCCGGATCATGAATGAATTGAAACAAGCAAGTAAGCGCCGGTTGTCTTTCGGCGCAACGGTCAAGGCCGTGTTGTGGTCCTTCTTTGGTGTGCGCAAAAAAAGCGCGTATGAAGAAGACACCGCACAGCTTAATCCGCTGCATGTGGTGATTGCCGGCGTTATTGCCGCAATCATTTTCGTGGTGATTTTGGTGACGGTTGTTAAAACTGTCGTCGCAGCGTAATTAATTTGAACATTGTAATCAGGGGACGTAGATGAGCACTCAACACGGCAAAACGCCATATTATTTTGTACCGAACCCTTCCCAGTGGCCTGTGCTGGCTGGCTTGTCGCTGCTGGCAACGATGGCTGGCGCATCGGCCTGGGTCAATGGCGTGAGCTGGGGTCAGCCCCTGAATATCGTCGGTTTACTGTCCTTTATCGCCGTATTGTATTTCTGGTTCGGCGACGCAATCGGTGAATCCGAAAGCGGCCTCTACAGTGCCCGTATCGACACCTCCTATCGCTGGAGCATGAGCTGGTTCATCTTCTCCGAAGTGATGTTTTTTGCCGCCTTCTTCGGCGCGCTGTTTTATGCGCGCAGCATCACCATGCCCTGGCTGGCTGACCTGGATCACAAAGTCTTGTGGCCTGATTTTGCCGCACACTGGGGCAATGTGGGTCCGGCCGGTGTGGTGGAAAAATTCCAGACCATGGGTCCTTTCCCTATCCCTACCATTAACACCGCTTTGCTGCTGACTTCGGGCGTGACGCTGACGATTTCGCACCATGCACTGCGCGCTGGCCATCGCGGCAAAACTGCACTGTGGTTGTTCGCCACCATTTTGCTCGGCGCGATCTTCATGGGCTTCCAGGCTTTTGAATACATGCATGCGTATTCGGAACTGAACCTGAAACTGACCTCCGGTATCTACGGCTCCACCTTTTTCATGCTGACTGGTTTTCACGGCTTTCACGTGACGATGGGCGCGATCATGTTGTCCGTGGTCTTGTATCGTGTACTGAAGGGTCACTTCACGGCAGACAATCACTTTGCCTTCGAAGGCGCTGCGTGGTACTGGCACTTCGTTGACGTAGTCTGGCTTGGTCTCTACGTTGTGGTGTACTGGCTGTAAGCTTTGCCGGAACAACATAAAAGCCGCACCTAGGTGCGGCTTTTTTACTGGCAAAGCAAAGTACGCTGCCTCAGTACATAATGCCTGTCGGTTGTATCAACCCAAACCGATACGCAATCAACAAACAGACAAACAACAAAATGGAAAAGCCGACACGCAGCGCCAGCGCCTGCACCGTGCGGTTACTTTTGCCTTTGTCGCGCATCAGAAATACCAGAGCAGAAGCCAGACTGCCAATGATCAGCAAGAACGCAATGGCGACGATTATTTTCATAGTGTCCGAAAACCCGTCAGCAAACAGCACGCCAACCGGCAAAAAAGATTAATGGGAGATCTATTGTAATGCGATTGCCTTTCTCCTTACGCTGGACACCCTTCATTGCCACCATCGTGGTGATGGCAATCGGCATTGCTTTAGGCAACTGGCAGACGCGCCGCGCCGCAGAAAAAGTAGCGATCGAACAGGCCATGCTGGCCCGCAGTATCGAGGCAGCGTTGTCGCTCAATGATAAAAATCCAATTGGTGAACTCAGCGAATTTCGTCGTGTGCAACTGGATGGCGAATTCATTGCCGGCTGGCCGCTGTATCTGGATAACCGACCCTATCAGGGCAAGGCCGGTTTTGTGATGCTGATGCCTATGCGTATTGCAAGCAGCGGTCAGGTGGTGTTGGTTGCGCGTGGCTGGTTGCCGCGCGACGCCACCGAGCGCACACGCCTGCCAGTGATTGCTGTGCCGCCCGGAATAGTTCGGATAGAAGGCGTGGTGCGCCACTCAGCCAGTCGCGTCATGCAACTTGAAGCCGAGCCAGCGCCGGTGCCGGGCGCCATTATTCAAAATTTCAAGCTGAGTGAATTCTCTCGTGCCAGCGGATTAGCGCTGCAAACTTTTATAATTGAGCAAACCAATGACACCGCTGACGGACTAGGGCGCGAATGGCCGCAGCCCTCAGCCGGTGTCGACAAGCATCGCGGCTATGCCTTTCAGTGGTACGCATTGGCTGCGACCGCCTTCTTATTTTTTCTGGTGACAGGATTTCGACGTGCAAACAAACCCGCCAACAAGTCAGTCTGAAGTAAAAACCGGCAAAGGCCGCTGGCCGATGATCATCGTCATTGCCATGTGTGCGGCACCGATGATTTTTTCTTATCTCAGCTATTACGTCATCAAACCAGAAGGCCGCACTAACTATGGCGACCTGATCGATCCGCGCGCCTATCCGATTCCTGAACTCGGCCTGGCCACGCTCGATGGCAAAAGTACCAGTCTTGAACAGTTCAAAGGCAAATGGATATTTTTGCAGATTGATGCCGCTGATTGCCAGAAGGCCTGTGCCGACAAGCTCTACTACATGCGTCAGCTCAGACTGACTCAAGGCAAAGACATGGACCGCATAGAGCGGGTCTGGCTGGTCACCGACAAAGCACCGCTGCAAACTAGTTTGATGCGCCAATATGACGGCACCACCATGCTGCGCGTTGACCCGGCGAAGCTGGCGGCCTGGCTGCCAACCGATGCCGGCACCACCGCCGCTGACCATCTGTACATGATTGACCCTCTGGGTAATCTGATGATGCGCTTTCCGAAAGATTTTGATCCTAATAAAATCAAAAAAGACATTACCAAATTGCTGAAAGCCTCGCGCATAGGATGATGCCCTGATGTTATTTACGCTTGCTCTCAAAGGGCTACTGGTTGCGCTGGTGCCGACGACACTCATTTATCTTTCGCGAGGCGCAGATAAATATAAAAAACTGGCCTGGGTCACGGTCTTCTTTACCTTCGATTTAATCGCATTCGGCGCCTTCACCCGCCTGACCGATTCAGGTCTGGGTTGCCCTGACTGGCCCGGTTGTTATGGCGAAGCCAATCCCTTTCTGGCGCACGCTGACATCAGCGCCGCGCAGGCGGCCATGCCGACCGGCCCGGTCACGGTATTAAAGGCCTGGATAGAAATGATTCATCGTTATCTGGCCATGGGCGTGGGCGTGCTGATCATTGGCATGCTGGTGTTTGCATGGATTTACTGGAAGCGGCAGCGCGCTGCACGCTATACACCGGCGGTGCCCGGTTTGCTGCTGTTGTTTGTCTGCCTGCAAGGCGCTTTCGGTGCATGGACCGTGACATTGAAGCTGCAACCAGTGATTGTCACCACCCATCTGCTGCTCGGCATGAGCCTGTTGGCCTTGCTAGTCTGGCATGCGATGCGACAAACCGAACAGGTAAGCTTGCCGGCGTCTGCCTCTGCGCTGCGGCTGCATGCCGCCTGTGCGCTGGTCTTGCTGTTCATGCAGATCGCTCTGGGCGGCTGGGTCAGCACCAATTATGCGGCACTGGCTTGTGGCAGCTTTCCGCTGTGTCAGGGCGCACTGATGCCGGAGATGGATTTCAGTCACGGATTTACCCTGTGGCGCAAGCTGGGCATGACCGGCGCAGGTGACTACCTGCCTTTTTCTGCACTGGTGGCGATTCACTGGCTGCATCGTTGCTTTGCATTTGTGGTGCTGATCGTGGTTGGCTGGCTGGCGCTGCGCAGCCGCAAGATCGCCGGCCTGCAGCGTATCAGCCATGGTTTGCTGCTGATGATTGCCGGGCAGATTGCTACTGGAGCCGCCACCGTACAATTCGACTGGCCATTGGCACTGGCGGTTGCTCACAATGCTGGTGCAGCGGTCTTGGTGATCCTGCTCGTCGTGTTAAACTCTCGCCTCTCGATGTCTGTAGCCAGACTTCCCTCCGCAGCCCGGCCGAGCTTATCGCCCGCATGATTTACAGCCCATGACTAGCCTCACCATTGAATCTAACCGGATCGCCCAGTACTGGGCCCTGACCAAGCCGCGCGTGACCCAACTGGCGGTGTTCTGTGCCGTTATCGGCATGTTCCTCGCGACCCCCGGCCTGCCTGACTGGCAGGTAGTAGTTGCCGCAACAGTTGGCATCTGGCTGCTTGCCGGTGCGGCCTTTGCTGTGAATTGTCTGGTTGAACGCGAAATCGATTCGCGCATGGCGCGCACCGCCCGCCGTCCTATGGCACGCGGTGAAATTACCGTGCCGCAGACCTTGCTGTTCTCAGGTGTGATCGGCGGACTCGGCATGTGGGTCTTGTACAGCCTGGTCAACCCGCTGACCATGTGGCTGACCTTTGCCACCTTCGTTGGCTATGCGGTGATTTACACCATTATTCTGAAGCCGGCGACACCGCAAAACATCGTCATCGGCGGCTTGTCCGGCGCCATGCCTCCGGCACTGGGCTGGGCCGCCATTGCCAACGACGTGCCGATGCAGGCATGGATACTGGTGATGATCATTTTCGTCTGGACCCCGCCGCATTTCTGGGCGCTTGCACTGTACCGTCGCGACGATTATGCAAAGTCAGGTTTGCCTATGCTGCCTATTACGCATGGCCTGAAATTTACCCAGTTTCATATCTGGCTCTACACCATCGTGCTGGTCGCCACCACGATGCTGCCGTTTATCGTTCGCATGAGCGGCCTGATTTATCTGGTCAGCGCCAGCCTGCTGGGCATCGTCTTCCTCTGGTACGCATGGCGCATCTATCAGCACTATACGGACCTGATCGCGCGTAAAGCTTTCACCTACTCGATCATTTATTTGTCGCTCTTGTTTGCCGCCCTGCTGGTTGACCACTATCTGATGTTCTGAGGCTCACTATGCTTGCTTTGCGTACTCTGCTGACTCTGATTACTTTATCGCTGGCGTTGACTGGCTGTGGTGACAAAGGGCAGTCGGTACCAAAAGTGGCCTTTGCCAATACCGACATCACGGGCTTGGACTACGCCCGGGATTTTCAGCTGACCGACCACAACGGCAAGCCCCGCAGCCTGGCCGATTTCAGCGGCAAGGTGGTGCTGGTTTTCTTTGGCTTCACCCATTGCCCGGACGTGTGCCCAACCACACTCTCAGAGATGGCCGGCGTGATGAAGCAGCTTGGTGAAAAAGATGCCAGCCGCCTGCAAGTCTTGTTCATTACCGTTGATCCGGCGCGGGACACCCCAGCCCTGCTGGCCAGTTATGTGCCCACGTTTGATGCGCGTTTTCTCGGCCTGGCTGGCGACCAGGCTGCGACCGATAAAGTGATCAAAGAATTCAAGCTCTTCGTGCAAAAAGTGCCCGCTAAGGATGGCAAGAACTACAGCATCGACCACACCGCAGGCAGCTATGTGTTTGATCCCAAGGGACACATACGGCTGTTTGTGCGCCACGGTCAGGGGGCCGAGCCGATACTGCATGATGTGCGGGCTTTGCTCGCCGGAGCTTGAGCGAAAGGGGTAGTTACGGCGACTTCATTATTGATCTCACAAGCCTGACTGTAAATTTCAAATGCAACCACTTGCGTTGCTACCAATTTGGTAGCAAAATTTGTTATGCGAATTGTTGCCCTTTCCACGATCAGGTCATTTTGGGAAATACAGCCCGATGCACAGCTTCCTCTCAGGGCTTGGTACGCATTAGCCAGTCGAGCAATTTGGAAAACGCCTTCAGACATTAAAGATGCTTATCGAAATGCTAGTTTTACTAAAAACAATCGTGTCGTTTTTAATATTAAAGGCAACGAATACAGACTTGTCGTACTGGTGCGTTATGACAAGGGCTTGATGTATATCCGTTTCGTGGGCACGCATTCGCAATACGACAAAATTGACGTCAGTACGGTTTAAAGGATTGATCATGGAAATCCGCCCTATTCACAGTAAAAAAGATTACAAGGCTGCGCTTGCCGACATTCAGACTCTTTGGGATGCGCCTGCAAAATCAGCGGATGGCTATCGTCTGGAGATTTTGGCTTTGCTCGTGGAGCAATACGAGAAGTCGCATTATCCGGTTCAGGATCCGGATCCGATCGAGTTCATTGAACATGTGATGGAAAGCCGTGGACTGACGCGTAAAGATATGGAGCCATTCATTGGCCCTCGAGGGAGAGTGGCAGATATTTTGAACAGGACACGACCACTGACGCTGGAGATGATCCGTCGTCTTGTCCAGCATCTTGCGCTTCCCGCTGAAATCTTGGTTCAGTCCTATTCTTTACGTGATGAGCCTGAAATGGTGAATGTGTAAAATTTTTTGGCATCAGCAAAAAAAATGCGTCCCCTCAGAGACGCATTTTTATTTGGTAGAAAGAAAAATTCAGGCGTACTCCGCCAGCGCACCCTTCATCTTCTTCAAAGCCACCGCTTCAATTTGCCGGATCCGCTCCGCAGAGACGCCAAACTCGGCCGCCAGATCATGCAAGGTGGCGCCTGAGCCGTCGTCATTAGCGAGCCAGCGCGATTCAACAATGCGCCGCGAGCGCGGATCAAGTGTGGCCAGTGCCGTTTCCAGTCCTTCGGAATGCAGGCGGTCAACACGTCTGGCTTCCAGCACTTTGCCCGGTTCGGTCAGGTCAGACGACAGATAGGCGATCGGTGAAAATTTATCGTCTTCGTCATCGGTCTGCTTTTCCAGCGCGATGTCGCGTCCCGACATGCGGGTTTCCATCTCGATGACTTCTTCGCGCTTGACGTTTAAGTTTTTGGCCAGTGCATCGACCTGGTCTGAACTCATCGAATCGAGCCCGACCTTGTGGCTGCGCAAATTGAAAAACAGTTTGCGCTGGGCCTTGGTCGTTGCCAGTTTCACCATGCGCCAGTTGCGCAGGATGTATTCATGCATTTCCGCCTTGATCCAGTGCATCGCATACGACACCAGCCGCACGCCCTGCTCGGGATCAAAACGCTTGACGGCCTTCATCAGACCGATATTGCCCTCCTGGATCAGGTCGGCATGCGGCAAGCCATAACCCAGATAGCCACGGGCAATCGAGACCACCAGACGCAGGTGGGACAACACCAGCTCTTGCGCGGCGGCCAGATCGTTGTTGTCACGCAGCTTGCGCGACAAGCGCATTTCTTCATCATGCGTAAGCATGGGCAAACGGTTGACGGCGGAAATATAGGCGTCGAGATTGCCAAGGCTGCCAGAAAAACCAAGAGCCAGCGCCTGCTGACCGTTCGGCACTAAGGCGGACGATGGGGACGATGCTGTCATTGTTTCTCCTTCAATGAATGTGGCACAAATTGCTTTCTGAAGCTTATAACCACAATATTAGCACTCTCCATCGCCGAGTGCTAAAACTGTGATGTGCGAAGGCTAAAAACTACAGAGGGGGGAATTTGTTGTCAGGGTGGCAGTGAAAAAATTAGAGCGTCGGCCGCCGCAGAAGTTGCGGCCGACTTGCAAGCTGACTTAGCGGGTACGCCGCAGCGCCTGTCCCACCGACATGGCCGCACCCAGCAAGCCGAGGCCGGTGCTGATCACCAGCAGCAAGGCAATTGCCGACATTTCCAGCGGGGCCAGCTGAAAGGATGAGCCATACAGGCGCACCAATTCATTGACCGGGTCATTTAGCAAATTCAGGATCAGCAGCACGCCCAGCAAGGCCAGCGCGCCGGCGCCGAAACCAAGCAGCGCACCTGTGTAGTAAAACGGACGGGCGACGAAGGCGTCAGTTGCCCCGAGCAAGCGCGAGACGCTGATTTCTTCCTGCTGCGTCACCACCTGCAAACGGATGGTGTTGAACACCACCGCCACCACCACACCGCACAGGGTCAGGCCCAGTATCCATAGCAGGCCAGCGGCCAGCTGCAGCAAGGCTGCCAGGCGCTTGACCCAAGCGGCATCGAGCTGCACTGTTTCCACGCCGGGCAGGTTGCGCAGTTCGGCCGCCAGTTTTTCAATGCGCGCCGCACCGCTGGCATCTTCCGCATTGGCCAGCTTCAAAATATAGGCGTCCGGCAGCGGATTTTCTCCCAGCGTGGTGACCAGATCGGACAAGCCGGCACGTTCTTTCATCGCTGTCAGTGCTTCTTCCCGGCTGACGAATTTGAGTTTGATATTGCTGCCGGTGGATTGCGCGGCCTGACGCAGTTCGGTGCCGAGCGCAATCGCACGTTCACGGGGCAGCGTGGGTTGCAGAAAAATACTGATTTCCGGTTCCACCGCCAGCTCACGCGACACGGGGCGCAAATTGTCGAGCAAGGTCATGCCGGCAATAGGCAGCATCAGTGCTAAGGCAATCACCAGCACATTAAAGCTGAAACTGCCAGGTTTGCTGGCAATGCGGCGGCCGGCTTCAAGCAGCGCGCGCAAATGGTCTCGCAGCCAGTTCATAATCCCACCTCATCGCCTGTCGTATGAATCGCGGCGATCTTGCCCTGCTCCAGCAACACCACGCGGTCAGCGCGCTCCAGCAGCCGTTCGTCGTGAGTCGAGATCACACAGGTGACGCCGGCGTCGTTAAAGGCTTGCAGCATGTCGAGTACGACGCGGCCGCTTTCCCGATCCAGATTGGCGCTCGGTTCGTCGGCCAGAATAATCCGTGGCCGGTGGACGATGGCGCGGGCAATCGATACCCGCTGTTGCTCGCCGCCGGACAAACTCATGGGCGTGGTGGCGGCTTTATCGGCCAGCCCGACCTTTTCCAGTGCAATGCGCGCCCGCTGTTCGGCCTCTTCACGCGAGGAGCCGCTGACAATCAGCGGCAGCATCACATTGGCCAGCACATTGCGGTCGTTGAGCAGGCGATGATGCTGCATGATCAGGCCCAGCTTGCGTCGCAAATAGGGCAAGGCGCTGCGGTTTAAGCGGCTCATGTCCTGACCGCTGACGATCAGCACGCCGTCGCTGGCTTGCTCGATGCCGGCCATCAGCTTTAAAAGCGTGGACTTGCCGGCGCCCGAAGGCCCGGTCAGAAACACCATTTCGCCTTCTTCAATGGTCAGCGAAATATCCGACAAGGCCCGGATCTCGCCCGGGTAGCGCATAAAAACATTGGAAAAAGAAATGATGGTCATCTGTTTACCGTGTCAGCCCAGCAGCGCATCAACAAATTCGGCGGCAACGAAAGGCTGCAAATCGTCAATCGCTTCGCCAACGCCAATAAAATAAACCGGCACTGGCCGGTGTTTCACAATCGCCGCCAGCACGCCGCCTTTGGCGGTGCCGTCGAGCTTGGTGACGACTAAGCCTGTCAGCCCCAGCGCATCGTCAAAGGCCTTGACCTGGGTCAGGGCATTTTGTCCGGTATTGCCATCAATGATCAGCAACACCTCGTGCGGCGCGCCCTCCATGCCCTTGCCGATCACACGTTTGATTTTTTTCAGCTCATCCATCAGATGAAGCTGTGTTGGCAGTCGGCCGGCAGTGTCAACCATGACTACGTCAGTGCCGCGCGCGCGTCCGGCCTGCACCGCGTCAAAGGCCACGGCTGCCGGGTCGCCTGAGGCTTGCGCAATGACGGCCACGTCATTGCGTTCGCCCCAGATAGTCAGCTGCTCGCGTGCGGCAGCGCGAAAGGTGTCGCCGGCGGCCAGTAATACGCTTTGGCCGTGTGCCTGCAAATGTTTGGCCAGCTTGCCGATGGTGGTGGTTTTGCCGGCGCCGTTAACGCCTGCAATCATGATCACCAGCGGTTGTTCGCGCCCCAGCAGCAGCGGTTTTTCCAGCGGCGTGAGTAATTCCAGCAGCAAGCTGCGCAAGGCCTCCTTGACTTCGGCGGCCTCGGTCAGCTTTTCAGCTTTGACTTTTTTCTTCAGACCATCGAGCAAAAACTGGGTGGCTTCCACGCCGGCGTCGGCCATTAACAGTGCCGACTCCAGTTCCTCGTATAAATCAGCATCGATTTTGGCGCCGACAAACAGCAGCGCCATGCTGGAGGACGTGCGCGACAAGCCCGACCGGAGCTTGCTCAGCCAGGATTTATTTTGCTCGCCGGACGGGGCCGGCGCAAGCGCTGGGTCCTGCGGTTTTTTCTTGAAGAAGCTAAACATCGGGTCCGGGAAAGGGTTAAAGCGAGGAACAACTCAAGCAGCTACAATCTACAGCGTCGCACTGACATTGGCCCCTATTTTAGCAGAGCAAACACAATGAAATTCCGTTCCGGACTGCTGGCGCTTGCCAGCTTTTTCAGTATTGCCACTATCACCTTAAGCTCCTTGCCAGCATTGGCCGCTGCCAACGCGCAAGAATTCCGGCTTGCTAACGGTTTGCGCATCATCGTGCAGGAAGACAAGCGCGCGCCGACTGTTGCCCACATGATCTGGTACCGCATCGGTTCCATGGACGAACACAATGGCACCACGGGTGTGGCGCATGTGCTGGAACACATGATGTTCAAGGGCACGAAAAAACTCAAGCCCGGCGACTTCAGTGCCAAAGTAGCCGCCCTCGGTGGCCGCGACAATGCTTTTACCAGCAAGGACTACACCGCCTATTTCCAGCAAATTGAAAAATCCCGTCTGGAAGCCGTGATGTCGCTGGAAGCCGACCGCATGCAAAATCTGAACATGGACAAGGAAGAATTTGCCAAGGAAATCAAGGTCGTCATGGAAGAGCGCCGTTTGCGCACGGACGACCAGCCGCTGGCCAAAGTCTATGAGGCTTTGAACGCCACCGCCTATGTCGCCCATCCTTATCACAACCCCATCGTTGGCTGGATGGACGACTTGCAAAACATGACCGCAGCCGACGCACTGGCCTGGTACGAACGCTGGTATGCACCCAACAACGCCACCATGGTCGTAACCGGCGACGTCGATGCGCAGCAAGTCCGCAAGCTGGCTGAAAAATATTTTGGCAACATTCCGGTCAAGACCCTGCCCAAAACCAAGCCGCAAAACGAGCCAGCGCAACTTGGCGAGCGCCGCGTCGTGATCAAGGCGCCGGCAGAAAATCCGTATGTGGTGCTGGCCTATAAAGTGCCGACCCTGCGCGATATTGACAAGGACGACGACGTGCATGCGCTGGATGTGCTGGCTGCGGTCCTTGACGGCTATGACAATGCACGTCTGGCCGCGACCTTGGTGCGGACCGACCGCGTGGCCAACTCTGCCGGTGCCAGTTATGAATCGATCTCCCGTGGCCCTTCTTTGTTTACGCTTGACGGTGTGCCGGCGCAGGGCACCAGCATTGAGCAACTTGAGCAGCGGCTGCGCGGCGAAATCACACGCATCGCCAAAGAAGGGGTATCGGCGGCCGAACTCAAGCGCGTCAAGACGCAATTGATCGCCAGCCAGATTTACAAGCGCGACTCGGTATTCGGGCAAGCCATGGAAATCGGCACGATGGAAATGGCCGGCATCTCTTCGAAGCAAATCGACCGCATCATTGAAAAGCTTGCTGCCGTCACACCAGCGCAAGTGCAGGCAGTAGCGCAAAAGTATTTTTCAGATGACCAGCTCACCGTCGCTTCGCTGCTGCCCTTGCCGATAGAGGCGGAAGATAAAAAGCCCGCCAGTGTTCCCGGCCTGCGTCATTAAGTTAGTCACTAAGTTGCTCACTAAGCTGCTCACTAAGCCATGCCGCAATCATCTCAAGGACTTCACTTCATGTTTAAAAAAGTATGCATACTCATCGTGCTGCTGGCGTCCGGCGCCGCGCACGCAGCGCTGAACATTCAGCACTGGACACTGGCCAATGGCGCACGTGTTTATTTCGTTGAAAATCACAGCATTCCCATGCTCGACGTCAGCGTTGAATTTGATGCCGGCGCCAAGCGCGACCCGGTCGGCAAATCCGGCACCGCTTCGCTGACTTCGACCATGCTCGCACGGGGGTTGAAAGAAGCGACGCTGGCCGATGGCACGGTAGAGCCGGCCATGAGCGAAGCACAGTTGTCGGATGCCTTTGCCGACATCGCAGCGCAGCGTGGCGGCGGCCCCGGCACCGACCGCGCCGGCATGTCGGTGCGCAGCTTGTCGTCCAAGGCCGAACGCGACGAAGCGGTGCGACTGCTGGCGCGCATTCTGGCGCAACCCAGCATGCCGGAAGAATTTTTCAAGCGCGACAAGGCACGCATTATTTCCGGCCTGCGCGAAGCGCTGACCAAACCCGAATCGATTGCCGACAAGGCTTTCTGGCGGCTGGCATACGGCGCACATCCTTACGGCATGGAAGCCACCGTTGAATCCGTCGAAGCGATTAGTCTGGATGAATTGCGGGCCTTTCACGCACGTCATTACGTTGCCAATCGCGCTGTGGTGGCCATGATCGGTGAAATTACTCGTGCGGATGCCGACGCGATTGCCAGGCAACTGACGCTGCGTCTGCCCCAAGGCCAGCCCTTGCCAGTCATGCCCGCAGTCAGCATGCCGCAAGCGGTGGAAGAGCGCATTCCGCATCCGGCATCGCAATCGCATATTTTGATCGGCACGCCTGCCATGCAACGTGGGGACGCGGATTTTTTTGCCCTCACCGTGGGTAATTACATTTTGGGTGGTGGCGGTTTTGTGTCGCGACTGACCAAGGAAGTGCGCGAAAAGCGTGGTCTGGCTTACAGTGTCTATAGCTACTTCAGCCCGATGGAGCAGCCCGGCCCTTTTCAGGCCGGTTTGCAGACCCGCAAGGATCAATCGAATGAAGCCTTGAAAGTGGTGCGCGAAACCATTGCAGAATACTTGCAAAACGGACCGACCGACGCCGAACTGCAGGCAGCCAAGGACAATCTGATCGGCGGCTTTGCGCTGCGCATTGATAACAACCGCAAGATTCTGGAAAACATTGCCGTCATTGGTTATTACCAGATGCCACTTGATTATCTCGATACCTGGACCACCAATGTGGCGAAGGTTAGCGTTAGCGCTATTCGTGCGGCCTTTCAGCGCAAACTGTCCATGGATAAACTGGTCACTGTGGTGGTGGCGGGTCAACAATAAGCGCACATGAAAAAGAAACTGACAGGCGCGCCGCGCCAGGTACGCATCATAGGCGGCCTGTGGAAACGCACACCGCTGCCTGTGCTCGACGCTGAAGGCCTGCGGCCAACACCAGACAGGGTGCGAGAGACGGTATTTAACTGGCTGGGTTTTTTGCAAAAAAGCGGCTGGTCGCAAATTCGCTGTCTGGACCTGTTCGCCGGCTCCGGCGCGCTGGGTTTTGAAGCGGCCAGTCGCGGTGCTGCCAGCGTGCTGATGGTGGAGTCGCAATCGGTGGTACTGCGCCAGCTCGAAGCTATTCGTGACAAATTGCATGCCGATCAGATTCGTCTCTTGCGCGCGGATGCGATGGTGCTGGCCGCCGGTATGAAAGAACGCTTCGATCTGATATTTCTTGATCCGCCCTATCAATTGCAGCTGTTGCCGCAACTCTTGCCCCTGTGCCTGCCTTTGCTGGCGCCGGGTGGTTTTGTTTATGTGGAAACGGAACAGCATTTAGAAGCATCGCCACCGCCATGGCTGGCTGGCTGGCGCATCGTGCGCGCCGACCATGCCGGTGCGGTGCAATATGCCTTGTTACAAGCGGATGACAACGCTTCAAATTAGGGCATAATTCGCGTTCTTTACCCTGCCTGGCAAGTCACTGCCCTCAGAGGCTTTTAAGAACCGAACAAGGACAGCCCTATGGTCACAGCCGTTTATCCCGGAACCTTTGATCCGCTCACTCGCGGCCATGAAGATTTGGTGCGCCGCGCCTCTGGCTTGTTTGATCAGCTCATTGTTGGTGTGGCCGACAGCAAAGCCAAGAAGCCCTTCTTTTCGCTTGATGAGCGCTTAGACATTGCGCACGAAGTGCTGGGGCATTATCCGAATGTGCGGGTGGAGAGTTTTTCAGGTTTGCTGAAAGATTTCGTGCGTCGCCATGATGCCCGCGTGATTGTCCGCGGTCTGCGCGCGGTGTCGGACTTTGAATATGAATTTCAAATGGCCGGCATGAACCGCTATCTGCTGCCCGATGTCGAAACCCTGTTCCTGACACCTTCTGACCAGTATCAATTCATCTCCGGCACCATCGTGCGTGAAATCGCCGTGCTGGGTGGCGATGTATCGAAATTTGTCTTTCCCTCCGTTGAAAAATGGCTGCAACAAAAAATTGCCGCCAATGCGCAAGAAGAACGCTGAGGCATCGTGGCCTTAAAAATTACTGACGATTGCATCAACTGCGACGTTTGCGAGCCGGAGTGCCCGAATGAAGCGATCTTCATGGGCCCCGACATCTATCAGATCGACCCCAATAAATGCACCGAGTGCGTCGGCCATTTTAATGAGCCGCAATGCCAGCAAGTCTGTCCGGTTGCCTGTATTCCTTTTGATCCCGAATGGCACGAGAGCAAGGAAGAGTTACAGGCAAAATATGTCCGTCTGCAAAGCAGCTGATCGCTGCCTCTCTCCTCTTTCCCTGTCTGAACTTCAAGTCTGCTTGCGAGTCTGATTATTTTTTAAGGCGTTCAATTCGCTGCTAAAAATAATGGATGCTCCCGAAGCAGATACAGCGTTGCATAGCAGTGAAGAACTGCTCATGCGCATCATCGACAATCTGGCCGAAGGCTTGATTGTATTTGGCCCCGAAGGGCAAAGCCTGCACTGGAACCGGCGAGCGCTAGCCATGCATGGCTATGCGCAGCATGACGAGAAAATGGCCAATCTGGCGAAGATCAGTGAGGACTATGTACTGCTGTCGCCCGAAGGTCAGGCCTTGCCCATGGAGCAGTGGCCGATACAAAGGCTGTTGCGGGGCGAGCCTGTTGACGATGTCGAAATCAGTTTGATCAATACACGCCAGCACTGGACACGGTCCTTCAGCTATGGCGGCGTTTTGTTGCGTGATGCTGAAGGCAAACCGCAATTTGGTTTGCTGACCATTCGCGACATTACCGAGCGAAAGCAGGCAGAGAAAGCCCGCACTGAGGCCGAGCAGCGATTGCAGCTGGCTGTGGATATTGCGCACTTGGGCGCATGGGAATGGTCGGTCCTGGACAACAGCGTGTATTACTCGGCGCAGTGGAAAAAACTGCTTGGTTTCGAAGAAGCCGATTTGCCCGACAAGCTCGACGAATGGTCGAATCGCTTGCATCCGGCTGACCGCGAGCGTGTGCTGAACGAGGTACGAACGTTTGTTCAGCATCCTGTCGGCACGCTGAAACTGGAGTACCGGATGCGTCATCGGGATGAACTGCATCGCTGGATGGTCGCACAGGCCATTGCCAGTCTCGATGAGCAAGGGCATACCGTCAAATTAATCGGCACCATGCTCGATGTGACAGAGCAAAAACAAATCGAGCAGCGCTTGCTCGAAGTGGCCCAGCATGATCCTTTGACCGGCTTGCCCAATCGCGCACTGATCTTTGACTATGCCAGCCATTTGCTGGCGGCTGCGCAGCGCAAGCATAGTCGCGGTGCGTTGCTGTTCATTGATCTGGATCGCTTCAAGCCCGTTAATGATTTATATGGTCATGAAATCGGCGACAGTCTGTTAAAAGAAGTGGGCGCTCGCCTGACTGCCTGCGTGCGGCATGAAGACTTGATCGGTCGCATAGGCGGCGATGAATTTGTCATTGTGCTGTCCGACATAGGCAAAGATTTTTCAGCGCTGACTGCTGCGCAGCACGTGATCGACTCCCTGTCCAGACCGTTTCAGATTGGCGGTTTTGATCTGTCCATTTCGGCTTCGGTCGGCATCAGTTTTTTTCCGCGGCATGGCATTAATGTCGACACCTTGTTGCACGCGGCTGACCTGGCCATGTACCAGGCCAAAGAAGCCGGCCGCGGTGGATATGTCGTTTATACGTCGGAGCTGTGTAACCGGCTTGATACTTCGGCTTCCATCGAAGCGCGGCTCAAAGATGGATTGCAGAATCAGCGCTTGCAACTGCATTATCAGCCCGTGCTGAATATGGAAACTGGCAAAATGATCGGCGCTGAAGCCTTGTTGCGTTTACCCGCAGATGGTCATGAACCGATAGGGCCGGATCGCTTTATTCCCATTGCCGAGTCTGCCGGAATGATCGCCGAGCTTGGCGACTGGGTCACCAGGGAAGTCTGTCGCCAGCACCGGGAATGGCGCGCGCTGGGCTTGCCACCCTTAATCATTGCAATGAACGTCTCCTCGCTGCAATTTCGCCAGCGTGGTTTCGTCGCCCGCCTGCTGGCCATTGTCGAACAATCGCAGATTGAGCCGGGCTGCTTTCAGATCGAAGTGACAGAAAGCACCGTCATGGAAGGCATTGATGAAGCCATTGGCATGCTGACAGAAATTCATGCGGCCGGCATTTACATCGCACTCGATGATTTTGGTACCGGCTATTCCAGCTTGAGCGACCTCAGTCACATGCCTCTGGATAAGCTCAAGCTTGATCCTTCTATCGTGCAAGGACTGACAGATGACCGCAGCAGTCAGGCCATTACCGAAGCCATTATCGCGTTTGGCCACACGCTTAATCTGGAAATCGTTGGTGAAGGCATCGAATCCGAACAGTCGCTGAATTACCTGCGGCTGCATGGCTGTCAGGAAGTACAGGGCAACTTGTTTAGTGGCGCAATGCCGGCGATGGAGTTCGTTGACTGGTACCGAAAGAAAGAACACGCGCAATGGCATGCGTGATGGCATGAAAGTCTGATTCCATTTAACAATGGAAAGTTGATCTGGCCGCAGTTGCATCGCTTAAAAATGTTCAGTATATTGAACATATATAAAGTGGGAGGCAACAGTGAATATTCGCGATTTAGGGGGCTTGATACGTGTCCGCAGAGAGTCGCTCGGACTGAGCCAGCATTATCTGGCCAAGCTCGCTGGCTTGTCGCGAACCACCATTAATTTGCTGGAAGCGGGGACCTTGAATGATCTGGGTATTAGCAAGGTAATGGTGCTAGCAGAAGTCCTGGGCCTGAGCCTTGAGGCAAATGAAGTCATCAAGCCCCACAAAAAAGCCTTGTTGATGGCTAGCAGAACAGCCAGTGTCAGCTATCGGGAAAAGTTGACGCCGAAAGAGTTGCGCTCAGCTTTTGCAAGCGGCTGCATTCCCGTAGAAAGAATCGCTCACCTGGCAACGCTGCTCGATGAGGCCCCCGCCAGCGTGCTGGTTTCGGCTGTTGAGGAAGCTTCCTTGCAAACCAGTGTGCCGGCAAAAAAAATATGGGGTCACTTGGCAACGTGGGCGCATGACTTCAAATCAACCAGAAGGGTATGGATTTAAACCATGCCTGCGGTTAGTCAGTGAAGTAAATTTTTCCGTTTGCAATGAAAGCCACTGGGTCCCGATTTTCATCGGGACGACGGTAGTGGTTGAGGCGCTATCAAAATTCCTACCGTCATCACCTGCATGTGATGACTGCTGCGTGGGCGGACTGCATGCAGTCCGAATTCCCCACTACGCTCCCGGCGCAGGCCGGGATCCAGCGTCTTTCCTTGATTGCCAGCTGACTTTGACAATAAAAAATACGCAGATATTAAGCTACGTGACACCCAGACTTAGCGATGCCGCCGCTAATATTACGCATGATTATGTTGAAGCTGCTGATGAGATTAGCGCCAAAGAATGATGGCGTCAGGGTGATAGGGCAACAGTACGTGATTTGTTTGATCTTGCGTTTGTCATTGCCCTGTAAATCTCTTCGCCCTCTGGCGCTAAATGCGCTACCTAAATCGCACTGCCATGCGCCCGTAAAGGATCCTCCAGCGTTGCAGCGATCAGTCGCATCGCACTATCGCATTCGAGCCGCGATTGCGGGCCACCCAGCGAAATCCGGACTGCGTTTGGCGGATCGCCATCAGTGCAAAAAGCCGGACTGGCGACAACGCCTACGCCTTTGCTGCGCAACAGTGACGCGAATTCCGTCATGTTCCAGCTCTCCGGCAAGGGTAGCCACAAATGAAAACTCTCCGCAGGTCCCTTGAAATTATCCTTGCCCAAATAACGCTGCGCGAGCTGCTGGCGAAATTGTGACTCTTCGCGCACGGCGTCTAGCATCGCGTGGGCCGTACCGTCATTGACCCAGCGGGTGGCTATCGCATTGGTAATCGGCGAAGCCATGACCGTGGTTGCGCGTAAAGCGCCGGCCAGCCGTTGCATTTGCCGCTCACCCGGGGCCAGTACATAGCCGGTGCGCAAACCTGCGCCCAAAAATTTGCTCAGGCCCGTCACGTAATAGGTCAGTTCAGGTGCCAGCGTGGCCAGCGGCGGTGGCGTGGTTCGTGGCAGCATCGAATAGGCATCATCTTCAATAATAGCCACGCTATAGCGGCGCGCAATGTCGGCCAGGGCTTCGCGCCGCCGCTGCGAGATGGTGCAGGTGGTTGGGTTCAGCAGGGTCGGGTTGCAATACAAAGCTTTGGGCTGCAGCGTCTTGCAGGCCAGATCGAATTCGACCGCGCTGGGGCCTTCCTCATCCAGCGTCAGTGCATGCAACTTCACCCCCAGTTGCGAAGCAATCGCCTTGATGCCGGGATAAGTCAGCGACTCCACGCAAATCAATTCGCCCGGCCGCGCCAGTTGTGATACCAATGCCGCTAATGCGCTGTGTATGCCGGGGCAAACCAGCACACGTTCGGCATGACAGTCGGGCAAGCGTTGCCGCAGCCATTGCACCGCTGCGTCCTTATCAACGGCCAGGCCGCCAAAGTCTTGATAGCGCATCAGGTTATACAGATTGGATTGCGCCATTAGTTCTGCTGCGCTGTCGTGCATGCGTGCCAGCAAAGCCGGGTTGGCTGGTTCCGGTGGCAGGTTCATGGTCATCTCGGCACTGCCGCCGCCACGCAGCGGAAACGAAGGACTGATGCTGCGCACGAAGCTGCCCATGCCGGGACGCGAATCAATCAGACCACGCTTGCGTGCCTCGGTGTAAGCGCGGGCCACTGTGGTGTAGTCGAGTTGCAGTCGCTCGGCCAGCACCCGCAGGGTTGGCAATTGTTCGCGGGCATTGAGCCGTCCGCTTTTTATATCTTCGGCAATCAAGTCGGCAATCAGTAAATAGGCAGGTCGGTCTGATGTCGCCAGCCGGCGCAACCAATGCTGGGTCAGCTTGCGCATCGCTTGCGGTAAGGCCGCCTGAAGATCTGTGGGTGCTGATTGCATGCTCTGATCGCGTTTCTTCAATAAGTTGATTGCATCTGACTCGCACACTTCATGCCAAGAAAAGCGCCGCCAAACGGCGTTGCATGCGCTGCTTTTGTGCGGCGCTGCATTTGATTGGATCGCCTGATTGGTTTTTTTACGCATCAAGCAGGTGCGCTGCGCGTGATCGTTATGAGTCTTTTAAATCACTTGAGGGACTTAAAAAAATCTGCGCTGATGTTGAAATCAGCATGCCATCTGTTTGATTGCATCTTGATCGGATGAACATGCCATGAATGGCTGACTTGATGGCACGCGCCTTGCGAAGTGAGACCGGTGTAAGACCAATTTTTGATCGCCAACCTCACGGAGAAATCGCATGCCAAAAGTTACCAAGCCCGCCAATGTCAAAGGTGAATTCTTAGTCGACTACGAAGAAAAAGTCTTCGAAGATGTCAAAGCCGATCCCGGCGAAAAAGCCTTGGTGACCTTTCATACGGTGGCCTTTGAAGGCTCGATTGGCTTCGTCAATCTGCTGCAAGCGACACGTCTGCAACGCAAGGGTTTTGAGACTTCCGTATTGTTGTATGGCCCGGGCGTCACGCTCGGCGTCAAGCGCGGTTTTCCTACGCTGGGCGACGAAGCCTTCCCGGGTCATCAGAACTTCAATAATCAATTGACCAAATTCATGGCTGAAGGCGGCAAGGTTTACGCCTGCCGTTTTGCACTGCAAGCCTTGTATGGTCACGGCGAAGGCGCACTGATCGATGGCATCCGTCCGGTCAATCCGCTTGATGTGCTCGACATCATCCTGCTGCATCGCAAGGCTGACGCTTTCATCCTCGATACCTGGACGCTGTAATTTCAACACGCGGGAAACATCATCATGAGCGCTTCCAGAATAGTCCGTGCCGCTGCGGTGCAAATCTCGCCGGATTTCGATTCGACAGACGGCACCTTGAACAAGGTTTGCGATTTCATTACGCAGGCCGCAGCCAGGGGTGCGCAACTGGTGGTGTTTCCCGAAACCTTTGTCCCTTACTACCCCTATTTTTCTTTCATCCGGCCGCCCATGCTCTCGGGTGCCGAACATTTGCGTCTGATGGAGCGGGCTGTCGTTGTGCCGGGCCCAGTGACCGTTGCGGTTGCCGAGCGTGCACGCGCACTCGGTATTGTGGTGGTGCTTGGTGTGAACGAGCGCGACCATGGCACGCTGTACAACGCGCAATTGATTTTTGATGCCGACGGCACGCTGGCTTTAAAGCGCCGCAAGATCACCCCGACCTATCATGAACGCATGATCTGGGGGCAGGGTGATGCCTCGGGTCTGAAAGTCGTCGATACACAAATTGGTCGTGTCGGCGCGCTCGCCTGCTGGGAACATTACAACCCGCTGGCGCGTTATGCGCTGATGACCCAGCATGAAGAAATTCATTGTGCGCAGTTTCCCGGCTCGCTGGTCGGGCCGATTTTTGCCGAGCAAATGGAGGTGACGATCCGTCACCATGCGCTGGAATCGGGCTGTTTCGTGGTCAACGCCACCGGCTGGCTGACGGACGCGCAAATCATGGCGATCACGCCGGATCCGGCTTTGCAAAAGGGTCTGCGCGGCGGCTGCAACACCGCCATCATTTCCCCCGAGGGTGTGCATCTTGCGCCGCCTTTGCGCGAAGGCGAAGGCATGGTCATTGCCGACCTTGACATGAAACTCATCAGTAAGCGCAAACGCATGATGGATGCAGTCGGCCATTACGCTCGCCCCGAACTATTAAGTCTTGCCATCAACGATATCCCTGCTGCGACTGTCATGCCCATGCATGCGGCTGCGGCTTCTTCTTCGCCCATCAGGAGCGCACATCATGAGCATCACGTCGACACCGAAAACCATGCCGTCGGCCGCGAGCCGGCAGTTGATGACGGAGCTGCAATCTTTCGGGTTGCGGCTCGATGATCCGCGTTCACCTAATGGCGGTGTAGCCAGCCGCCGCGGCGGCGCCGGACCGTCCGACCACAAAGCGGTAGTGGTCGATGGTCATACCATCATGGTGCCGGTCCATACTTCCAGCGCTTGGAATTCGCCGTTCGTCGCGCAAGCGCCAGACGCACAAGGCCGCAGCGCTTTAATGCGCGGCACGATTCCGATTGCCAGCATTGAGTTTCCCAAGTCGCCACGCTTCTATGAGCGGCAGACGGCAGACGGCATTCCGTATTCGCAGATCGCTACCTTGCACGGCTCCGACGTGCTGGCTACCACGGTACTGCAAACCTGTATTCGTTACGAGAGCCGTCGCAAGACCTGTAAATTTTGCGCGATCGGCCAGTCGCTGGCAGCCGGACGCACCATCGCTCGCAAGACGCCGGAACAACTGGCCGAAGTCGCCAAAGCCGCCGTCGAGCTGGATGGCATCAGGCACATGGTGATGACCACCGGTACACCGGCGACCCCGGACCGTGGCGCGCAAATTCTGGTGGATAGCGCTAAGGCGATTCGGGCAGCAGTGGATATTCCGATTCAGGCGCAATGCGAGCCGCCCGACACCGATGCCTGGTTTGCGCGCATGAAAGACGCCGGGATCGACACCCTGGGTATGCACCTGGAAGTGGTGACGCCTGAAGTACGGGAACGCATCATGCCGGGCAAAGCCAGCGTGCCGGTTTCGCGTTACATGGAAAGCTTTGCCGCAGCCGTCGAAGTGTTTGGTCGCGGTCAGGTCAGCACTTATATTCTGGCCGGACTGGGCGACACCCGCGAAGCGATTCTGGAAATTTCGGAAAAGCTGCTGACACTGGGTGTCTATCCGTTCGTGGTGCCTTTTGTGCCCATCAGCGGCACACCGCTGGAAGATCATCCTGCGCCTTCACCGGAGTTCATGAAGTCGATACTGGAGCCTCTGGCGGCCATGGTGAACGCGGCCAATATGCGCTCTGCCGATATCAAGGCAGGTTGCGGCAAATGCGGCGCCTGTTCTTCCCTGTCCGTGTACGAGAGCTGAACGGAGCAACGGCATGCTGGATCTGGCCCACATCTGTGAATTATCGAATGACTTTTCGCCTTGTGAATTTCGCGTCAAGCTCGCCGACAGCGCCTGGGAAATTGATCAGGCGCGGCGCTTGCGGCGTGCGGTTTTCTGTATTGAACAAGGCGTGTTTGTCGGTGACGATCGCGACAGCGTTGACGAAGACGCGCAATTGCTGGTGGCCGTGTCTTATGTCGGCGGCATGGCGGACCAGGTGGTCGGTGTGGTGCGCATTCATCAGGCGGTCGATGGCTTATGGTGGGGCTCGCGACTGGCGGTGCATCCGGCGTTTCGGCAGATGAGCCATTTGGGCACGGCGCTGATCCGGCTGGCAGTCAGTCTGGCTCATGCACGTGGCGCGCAAATTTTTCTGGCTTATGTGCAAAGCCAGAATTGCCCGCTGTTTGAAAAGCTGCACTGGCGAAGCCTGAACGAAGTCGCGCGCTTCGGTCGTCCGCATTGTCTGATGCAGGCCGATCTTTTGCACTATCCCCCTTGCCACGATCCCCTGAGCGGCTATGTGACGCAGGCGAGGAAGCGGGCATGACGCAAAGCGAATTGAAAGCGCTGACAGCGGCCTTGCTGGCTGGTCGCGGCTTTGCGCACAAGCGCGATATCAGCGACGTGATCGGTGTGCTGACAAAGTCTTTGCCCGGTGGTGCTGCTGACCTGACACAGGCTATTGCCGTGGGCGACGACTGCGCGGCCATTGCCGATGGGGACGGCTATCTGCTGCTGGCAATTGAAGGATTTGTCGACGACTTTGTGCAGCAGATGCCGTGGTTTGCCGGCTACTGCGGCGTGATGGTTAACCTCAGCGATATTGCGGCGATGGGCGGGCGGCCGATTGCGGTGGTTGACGCCTTGTGGAGTGATGGCATGCATCCCGGCGCACAGGTATTGCAAGGCATGGCTTGCGCCTCGCAGCGCTATGGGGTGCCGATTGTGGGCGGCCACACCAATAACCAAAGCGAGCGCGGACAACTGGCGGTGGCCATTCTTGGCCGCGCTAAAAAATTACTGACCAGCTTTGATGCCCGGGCCGGTGATGTGCTGGTGATGGCGGTGGACTTGCGCGGCGCGTATCAGGACGACAAACCCTACTGGAATGCATCGACCGAAGCGCCGGCTGAGCGGCTGCGCGCCAACCTCGAATTGCTGCCGGCCTTGGCCGAGAGCGGCTTATGCGATGCGGCCAAAGACATCAGCATGGCCGGCGCCGTCGGCACCGCGCTGATGCTTCTGGAATGCTCGCAGGTGGGTGCCGTGATTGATATTGACGCCATGCCGCGTCCTGCTGGCGTGCCTGTGCTGCGCTGGCTGCAATCTTTCCCCAGCTTTGGTTTTATTTTCAGTGTGCGGCCGGACAAGGTGCGCGATGTGGTCCATCATTTTTCCAGTCAGGAGATTGCCTGCGCCGCAATCGGTGAAGTCAATGCATCAAGCACCGTCTGCTTGCGCGATGGCGAAGCCAGCGCGCAGTTGTGGGACTGGTCGACGGATGCTTTTATTTGCGCACCTAAGCCAAACAATTAACGGAGAACGCGATGCCTGCTGTGTATTTTCATGTTCGCTGGCCTGACCAGACCGAGTCGCATTGTTATTCGCCATCGACCGTGATCAGTGAATTTTTTACGCCCGACACGTGCTATCCGTTGCTGGAATTTTTACAACGGGCCAACGATGGTTTGCATGCAGCTTCCGAGCGTGTGCGGGCGAAGTTTGGTTTTGCCTGTTCTTCCGCAATGGATCAGCTGGCCAAGATTGAAAAAACGGCGCAGGCGTTTGATGCTTCCACGGCGGTACATGTGCTGAGCATCGATTAAACATCGTCGACATAAACAGACCATTCCCGGGATCTTCTACCATGCAAAAACAAGCGTTAAAACACCATGCCGTTGCCATTGTCGGCGGCGGTCAAAGTGGTCTGTCACTGAGTTATTACTTGAAGCAGCGCGGCATCGATCATGTGGTGCTGGAGAAGCACGGTCTGGTCCATACCTGGCAAACCCAGCGCTGGGATTCGTTTTGTCTGGTCACGCCCAACTGGCAATGCAAACTGCCGGGCTGGTCGTATACCGGTACCGATCCGGACGGCTTCATGAAGCGCGAAGAAATCATCGATTATCTGAAGGGCTTCGTGCAGCATGTCAACGCACCGGTGCAGACGGGTGTCACCGTGCAGCAGGTCACGCCGCAGCCGCATGGCGGCTTTCAGGTGGTGTCCTCAAACGGCAGCTTTACTGCTGACCAGGTGGTGGTGTCTTCCGGCGGTTATCACCTGCCGATTATTCCGCGCATGGCCGAGCGTCTGCCAGCCGACATTGTGCAACTGCATTCCGAGCAATATCGTAACGCGGCAAGCTTGCCTGATGGTGCCGTGCTGGTGGTGGGCAATGGCCAGTCCGGTGCGCAGATTGCCGAAGATTTGCATCTGGCTGGCCGCAAGGTGGTGCTGGCAACCGGTGACGCGCCACGCTGCGCACGTTTTTATCGCGGCAAAGATGTGGTGACCTGGCTGGCCGAAATGGGCTACTACGATTTGCCGGTGCATGAACATCCCTTGCGCGAAGGCGTACGCGACAACACCAATCATTACGTCACAGGCCGCGATGGCGGGCGCGATATTGACCTGCGCCGTTTCGCAAGCGAAGGCATGGCGTTATATGGATTGCTGACGGGTCTGGATGGCGAAACCTTGCAGTTCGGCCCCAACCTGCGTGAAAACCTGGACGCCGCCGACCATGTTTACAACCGCATCAATGCGTCGATTGATCAATACATCAGCAAAAACGCCATCGACGCACCGCCGCCGTCGGTGTACGAGCCGGTCTGGCAGCCTGAAGGAGAACGGACGACGCTCAATTTGCGC
The DNA here is from genome assembly GCA_947451925.1 of Burkholderiales bacterium. Classification (GTDB taxonomy): domain Bacteria; phylum Pseudomonadota; class Gammaproteobacteria; order Burkholderiales; family Burkholderiaceae_D; genus Pernthalerella. The sequence goes on from CANGAW010000002.1 coordinate 69,800, forward strand.
GAAGCCGGCATTAGCGCAATCGTCTGGTGCATCGGCTTTCAGCCCGACTTCAAATGGGTCAATGCGCCTGTGTTCAATGGCAATGGAACACCGGTTCATTTGCGTGGCGTGAGCCCGCAACCGGGTTTGTATTTTCTGGGTTTGCCCTGGTTGCATACTTGGGGCTCGGGCCGTTTTTCCGGCGTGGCGCGTGACGCTTTGTATCTGGCCGAGCAGATCGAGGCGCGGCAGCTGGCTTTGCGGGGTGAGAGTGAAGCGCTGCTGATGTCGGGTGTGAGCTGAGATTGATTATCTTTAGGGCTTGTGAGTAAAGACGCTGGGTCCCGATTTCCATCGGGACCCAGTGTCTTGCAATGATTATCAAGCCTGCTTCTTCGCTTTTCTCGCAATGCCCAGCATCGTGGCCAGATAGCTACCCGTAAAGCTGACCGGACTTTGCGCCACTTGCTCGGGTGTGCCGCTGGCTATGATCTGGCCACCGCCTGCACCGCCTTCAGGACCCAGATCCACCACCCAGTCCGCAGTTTTGATCACGTCCAGATTGTGCTCAATGATGACCACGGTATTGCCCTGGTCGCGCAGCCGTTGTATCACGCGCAAGAGCAGCGCGATGTCATGGAAATGCAGGCCCGTGGTTGGCTCGTCGAGAATGTAGAGTGTGCGTCCGGTGTCGCGTTTGGATAACTCCAGCGACAATTTCACCCGCTGCGCTTCGCCGCCCGACAAGGTGGTGGCGCTCTGCCCCAGACGGATATAGCCCAGACCCACGTCGAGCAGGGTTTGCAGTTTGCGTGCAATCAGTGGCACCGGCTTGAAAAATTCATGCGCGTCTTCCACCGTCATGGCCAGCACTTCGGTGATGTTCTTGCCCTTGTATTGCACTTCCAGCGTTTCGCGGTTGTAGCGTTTGCCGTGGCAGACATCGCAGGGCACATAGACGTCGGGCAGAAAATGCATCTCGACCTTGATCACGCCGTCGCCCTGACAGGCTTCGCAGCGACCGCCTTTGACATTGAAGGAAAAACGTCCCGCCGAATAGCCGCGTTCTTTCGCTTGCGGCACGGTCGAAAACAAGTCGCGAATCGGCGTGAACAAGCCGGTGTAAGTAGCCGGGTTGGAGCGTGGTGTGCGGCCAATCGGTGCCTGATCGACCGAAATGACTTTGTCGAAATGTTCCAGTCCCGTCACGCTGTCGTACTTGGCTGGTTCGGCTTGCGAGCCATATAAATGACGCGCCAGAATTGGGTACAAGGTGTCGTTGACCAGTGTGGATTTGCCCGAGCCGGATACGCCGGTTACGCAAGTCAGCAGGCCCACTGGTACGGTGAAATCCACACTCTTGAGGTTGTTGCCGCCGGCACCAGTAATTTCCAGTTGTTTTTTCGGATCGGCCTGCGTGCGCACTGCCGGTGTGGCGATCGCCAGTGTGCCGTTCAGATATTGCGCAGTCAGTGATTTTTTATTTTTTAAGATATCGGCCAGCGAGCCGTGCGAAATAATTTCGCCGCCATGCACACCGGCGCCGAGTCCCATGTCGACCACATAGTCGGCACAGCGAATGGCGTCTTCATCATGTTCGACCACGATCACGGTGTTGCCGATGTCGCGCAAATGTTTAAGCGTGGTGATGAGTCGGTCATTGTCGCGCTGATGCAAACCGATCGATGGTTCATCCAGTACATACATCACGCCGGTGAGTCCCGAGCCAATCTGCGACGCCAGTCGTATCCTTTGTGCTTCGCCGCCTGAGAGCGTGTCGGCGCTGCGGTCGAGCGACAAATAATCGAGGCCGACGTTATTGAGAAATTTAAGCCGTGCGACGATTTCCTTGATGATGCGGTCGGCAATATCGCGTTTCGCTCCTTTGAGTTTGAGCGTCTCGAAAAATTCCAGCGTCTGGCGCAGCGGCGTGGCGGCGACCTGATAGATGGCCCTTTCCTGCGCACCGTTGCCGACTTTGACAAAGCGCGCTTCTACGCGCAAGCGTGCGCCGTGGCAGGACGGACATTCTTTTTCATTGATGAATTTGGCCAGTTCTTCTTTAACCGCCATCGAATCGGTCTCACGATAACGACGCTGCAAATTCGGCACCACACCTTCGAAGGTGTGTTCACGTACGGCGGTGCGGCCGCGCTCGTTAATGTAGGCAAAAGGAATTTTTTCGCGACCTGAGCCATACAGCACAATATTTTGTGTCGCTTCTTCAAGCTTCTCAAACGGCATGTCCACATCGAAATGGTAAAACGCTGCCAGGGAACTCAGCATCTGAAAATAAAACTGGTTGCGTCTGTCCCAGCCTTTGACGGCGCCCGAGGCCAGCGACAAATTAGGGAAGGCAACGATACGTTTGGGGTCGAAAAATTCGATATGGCCCAGGCCGTCGCATTCCGGGCAGGCACCCATGGGATTGTTGAACGAAAACAGCCGTGGCTCCAGCTCTTGCAAGGAGTAACCGCACTCCGGGCAGGCAAATTTATTGGAGAACACTTGTTCATGACCCGAATCCATTTGCAGTGCGATGGCGCGGCCTTCGGCAATGCGCAGCGAAGTCTCGAAACTTTCGGCCAGCCTTTGCTTGATCTCTTCCGAGACCTTGACCCGGTCAATCACCACATCGATGGTGTGTTTCTCGGTTTTCTTCAGCGTTGGCAGCGAATCGGCTTCGTAAATTTTTGCCACGCCGGTGCCGCTTTGTATGCGAAAACGCACGAAGCCTTGCGCTTGCATCGCATCGAATAAATCACTGTGCTCGCCTTTGCGGTTGGCTACCACCGGCGCCAGAATCATCAGCTTGGTGTCAGCAGGCATGGCCAGTACGGCGTCCACCATTTGCGACACCGATTGCGCGGCCAGCGGATTGGTCGGATGGTCCGGGCAATACGGTGTGCCGACACGCGCATACAGCAGACGCAGGTAGTCGTGGATTTCTGTCACTGTGCCAACAGTTGAGCGCGGATTATGCGAGGTGGCTTTTTGTTCAATCGAAATCGCCGGCGACAAGCCTTCGATCAGGTCGACGTCCGGCTTTTCCATCAGCTGCAAAAACTGGCGCGCATAGGCCGACAAGGATTCAACATAGCGTCGCTGTCCTTCCGCGTACAGTGTGTCAAACGCCAGCGAGGATTTGCCCGAGCCTGACAGTCCGGTAATGACGATCAGTTTATTGCGCGGCAGATCAAGGCTGATGTTTTTCAGGTTGTGGGTGCGTGCCCCCCGAATGCGGATTTCTTCCATGCTGGTGTCTTACCTTGGTTGTGCCAATCAATGCCTTTTTGCAAAAAGCATGGGCGAGTGAGTGCGGGTCAACCTGTTACTATAACGGGTTTTCGCCATATGGCGCGGGACTCCTCCTGCGTCTGTCAAATCCCGTCTTGCGCCACTTATGTCTTCAATAACAGACAATCAAACTGTCAGCCGCATGAATGCCACCGAAATTCGCGCCAGTATTTCGCTCGCCTCGATTTTCGCTTTGCGCATGCTGGGTTTATTTTTAATTTTGCCGGTCTTTGCCGTGCATGCGAAGTCGCTGCCCGGAGGCGACAACGCCACCTTGGTCGGACTGGCGCTGGGCATGTATGGCCTGACTCAGGCCTTTGGCCAGATCCCGTTCGGCATGGCCTCGGATCGCTTCGGCCGCAAACGCATTATCGTCATTGGCCTGTTGCTGTTTGCGCTGGGCTCGCTGATTGCCGCCTGTGCCAGCGATCTCGTCTGGGTCATTGTGGGTCGTGGTGTGCAGGGTGCGGGTGCGGTGTCGGCGGCTGTGACAGCACTGATTGCCGACTCCACCCGCGATGAACACCGCACCAAGGCCATGGCCATGGTTGGCGTCTCGATCGCCCTCACGTATGCCACTTCACTGATTTTGTCGCCGCTGCTGTACAAGGCCATTGGCATGAGCGGCATGTTCCTCCTGGTTGCTGCTCTGGCGGTGACGGCCATTGCGGTGGTGTTGTTTGTGGTGCCGCCGGCACCGGCACGCGTGCCCGAAGAGGCGTCCTTTGCGCAAGTGTTGCGCGACCCTGAGTTGATGCGCATGAATGTCGGTGTCTTTGTGCTGCATGCGGCGCAAATGTCGATGTTTGTAGTGCTGCCGGGCGTGCTGGTCAGTGCCGCAGGCCTGCCGCTGGCTCAGCACTGGCAAATTTATTTGCCGGTAGTGCTGTCTTCCTTTGTACTGATGCTGCCACCCATTTTCTTTGGTGAGAAGCGCGGCAAAACGAAGCTCGTTTTCGTGTCCTCCATTACGCTGCTGCTGCTGGTGCAATTCGGTTTATGGCTGGCCGTATCGCAGGCAACGCTGTCCATTACCTGGGCAGTGCTGCTGTTACTGGCATTTTTTGTTGCCTTCAATATTCTGGAAGCGAGTCAGCCTTCGCTGGTGTCGAGACTGGCACCGGCTGGTGCACGCGGTGCAGCGCTTGGCGTCTATAACACCATGCAGGCCATCGGTTTGTTTGTCGGTGGCGCCGGCGGTGGCTTGATGGCGCAGCATTTTGGCGGTCCTGCCGTGTTCATGGTGGGCTGCCTGATGACCATCGCGTGGCTTATAATTGCTTCTTCGATGAAAAGCCTGCCCAGTCGCAGCAAATCACAGCAAGCCGTCCCGGTTTAACAGGAGAAAAGTATGGCATCGGTCAATAAAGTTATCGTCGTAGGCAACCTCGGACGCGATCCGGAAACACGTTATATGCCCAGCGGCGATGCGATGACCAATATCGCTGTCGCTACGACCGATAAATGGAAAGACAAAGCAAGCGGCGAACAAAAGGAAGCGACCGAATGGCATCGCATCGCCTTTTTCGGCAAGCTCGCCGAAATCGCTGGTCAGTATCTGAAAAAAGGTTCGCAAGTCTATATTGAAGGCAAGCTGCGCACGCGCAAATGGACCGACAAAGACGGCGTGGAAAAATTCACCACCGAGATCATTGCCGACAGCATGCAAATGCTGGGCAGCCGTCAGGGTATGGGCGGCAGTGCGCCTATGGATGATGGCGGCTTTGGCGGTGCGCCAAGTGGCGGCGGCTCAGCGGCGCGGGCACCGTCGGCAGCGCCGGCACGTGCACCAGCCAAGCAGGCGCCTAACTTGTCCGATATGGATGACGATATTCCGTTCTGATTTTTTTAATCGGCAGTATCTGTCTCTGGCCTCGCTTTATGCGGGGCTATTTTTTGCTGGCAGCAGATTTGACTATGGTTGTTGATGCTATGTTCTCTTCTTCATTTTCCCTTTACTGATGGCACGCTTGCCAAGATTGGTTGTGCCCGGTCAGTTGCACCATCTGATCGCACGCGGCAACAATGATCAGCTGGTTTTTCGCGATGACAGCGACTACCGCGCCTTTCATGGCTGGCTGCGCGAAGCGGCGCAGCAGGCCGGCGTGGTCTTGCATGCCTATGTCTTTTTGCCGGGCCGCATACAGCTGCTGGCAACTCCCGCCGACAGCCTTGGCCTGAGCAAAATGATGCAGACGCTTGGCCGCCATTACGTGCCTTACTTCAATGCCAAATATGCGCGCTCCGGCAGTTTGTGGGAGGGACGTTTCCGCGCCACCGTACTTGATGCCGCGGCTTATTTGATTCCCTGTTCGATATGGATTGAACACCAATCGGTACTGGCTGGCCTGTCTGCGGACATGGCGTCTTATATGTGGTCCAGTCATGCGCATCATGTTGGCTCGGCCAAAGATGCGTTGGTAACAGATCATTCTGCCTACTGGGCTTTGGGCAATACGCCGTTCGAGCGTGAAGCTGCCTACCGCGATTTGTCTGAATCACCTCCTGACAACGAGTTGGCGCAGGCAATAGAGCAGGCAACCTGGAAGGGCTGGGCTCTGGGTTCTGACGGCTTCAAGAAGCAGTTGGAAAAACTCACCGAGCGCCGGCTGCTTCCGGCGCGACGCGGGCGGCCGGCAAAACGCCTGCCTGATTAAATGCAATGCAGCAATTTAGGGCATTTGCCGCACCACGCTTGATCTGACCCCAATTAAATTTGCACTATTTTGGTTTTCGAAATAAATAGGATCAGACCCTAATTTTTTGGGTTGAAGTCTGGTTTTTATTCCACTATCCTACGGAGTTCATTTATCTGGCTCTGGAGAATCGTGATGCAAGCCCAAGGTTTATACGACCCATCTAACGAACATGACGCCTGTGGCGTCGGCTTCATTGCACATATCAAAGGACAGAAAAGCCATTCGATCGTCGAACAAGGCTTGCTGATCCTGAAAAACCTCGATCACCGGGGTGCCGTTGGCGCGGACAAATTGATGGGCGATGGCGCCGGTATCCTGATTCAGATACCTGACCAGTATTACCGTGATGCGATGGCCGCCCAGGGCGTGAAATTGCCACCGCCTGGCGAATATGGCGTGGGCATGGTTTTCCTGCCAAAAGAAAACGCGTCACGCATTGCCTGCGAACAGGAAATCGAGCGCGCAGTGCATGCGGAAAACCAGGTGGTATTGGGCTGGCGCGATGTGCCTATCAATCGCGAGATGCCGATGTCGCCCACCGTGCGCGACAAAGAGCCGGTGATTCGCCAGATCTTCATTGGCCGCGGCCCGGACATCATGGTGACGGACGCGCTGGAGCGCAAGTTGTATGTGATCCGCAAATCTTCCGGCCACGCGATTCAGGCTTTGAACCTCTTGCATGGTCAGGAATTCTTTGTGCCGTCGATGTCGGCGCGCACCGTGGTGTACAAGGGCTTGCTGCTGGCGGATCAGGTCGGCGTTTACTACAAAGACCTGCAAGATCCGAAATGCGTATCGGCTTTGGCGCTGGTGCATCAACGCTTCTCGACCAACACCTTCCCTGAGTGGCCGCTGGCCCACCCGTACCGTCTTTTGGCGCACAACGGCGAGATCAACACCGTCAAGGGCAATTTCAACTGGATGCGTGCGCGCGAAGGCGTGATGAAATCCGCCGTCCTCGGCGACGATCTGAAAAAATTATTTCCCCTGATTTACGAAGGTCAGTCAGACACCGCCTGCTTCGATAATGCACTGGAATTGCTGGTGATGGCCGGCTATCCGATTGCACAGGCAATGATGATGATGATTCCCGAGGCCTGGGAAAACCATGCGCTGATGGATGACAATCGCCGCGCTTTCTATGAATATCATGCAGCGATGATGGAGCCATGGGACGGCCCCGCAGCGATGGCCTTTACCGATGGCCGTCATATCGGCGGCACACTGGACCGTAACGGTCTGCGTCCTGCGCGTTATATCGTCACCGACGACGACTTGGTAGTGATGGCGTCCGAATCCGGCGTCTTGCCGATTCCGGAATCCAAGATCATCAACAAATGGCGTCTGCAGCCGGGCAAGATGTTCCTGATCGATCTGGAAGCCGGTCGCATCATCGACGACAAAGAACTCAAAGACACCTTCGCCAATGCCAAGCCTTACAAGCAATGGATTGACTCGGTGCGCATCAAGCTGGGCGAGCTGCAATGCGAAGCCGAGCTGTCACAAAACAAGGCCGCGCTGCTCGATCGTCAGCAAGTCTTCGGTTATACCCAGGAAGATCTGAAATTCCTGATGTCGCCGATGGCGGCGCAGGGTGAAGAACCGAATGGCTCGATGGGTAATGACTCGCCGCTGGCGGTCATGTCGAACAAAAACAAAACCCTGTATCACTACTTCAAGCAGTTGTTTGCGCAAGTGACCAACCCGCCTATCGATCCGATTCGCGAAGCGATGGTGATGTCACTGGTGTCCTTCATTGGTCCCAAGCCGAATCTGCTCGACACCAACAACATCAATCCACCGATGCGACTGGAAGTGGCGCAGCCGATTCTGGATTACAAAGACATCACTTGTCTGCGTCACATCAGCGAGCACACCGGCGGCAAATTCCGCTCGCACGAACTCGACATCTGCTATCCGCTGGCCTGGGGCAAAGAAGGCGTGGAAGCGCGTCTGGCTTCCTTGTGCGCGCAGGCCGTGGACGCGGTCAAATCCGGTCACAATATTCTGATCATTTCCGACCGCATGGTCGATGCCGACAATGTCGCCATTCCGGCTTTGCTGGCCACGTCCGCCATCCACCTGCATCTGGTGAGCAAGGGCTTGCGCACCTCGGCAGGTCTGGTGGTGGAAACCGGTTCGGCACGCGAGACGCATCACTTTGCCCTGCTGGCAGGTTACGGCGCCGAAGCGATTCACCCGTATCTGGCGATGGATACCCTGTCCGATATGGCCAAGGGTTTGCCGGGTGAGTTGTCACCGGAAAAAGCGGTCTACAACTTCCAGAAAGCGGTGGGCAAAGGCCTGCTGAAAGTCATGTCCAAGATGGGCATTTCTACCTACATGTCGTATTGCGGCGCACAGATTTTCGAAGCGATTGGCCTCAATAAAGCGCTGGTGGACAAATACTTCAAGGGCACCGCTTCCAACGTCGAAGGCATAGGTGTATTTGAAGTGGCGGACGAAGCCTTGCGTTTGCATCGCTTGGCCTTCAGCAACGATCCGGTGTTGAGCAATGCCCTTGATGCGGGTGGCGAATATGCGTACCGCGTACGTGGCGAAGACCACATGTGGACGCCGGACGCGATTGCGAAGTTGCAGCATTCAACACGCGCCAACAACTTCAGCACCTACAAAGAATACGCGCAGATCATCAACGACCAATCCAAGCGTCATATGACCTTGCGCGGTCTGTTTGAATTCAAGATTGATCCGGCCAAAGCGATTCCTCTGGATGAAGTCGAGTCGGCAAAAGAAATTGTGAAGCGTTTTGCTACCGGCGCAATGTCGCTCGGTTCGATCTCGACCGAAGCCCATGCGACGCTGGCCATTGCAATGAACCGCATCGGCGGCAAGTCCAATACCGGTGAAGGCGGCGAAGACGAAAACCGTTATCGCAATGAATTGCGCGGCATCCCGATCAAGCTTGGCGACACACTGGCTTCCATCATCGGCAAAGAAAGGGTCGAAGTCGACATGCCTTTGCTGGCCGGCGATTCGCTGCGCTCGAAAATCAAGCAAGTGGCCTCAGGCCGCTTCGGTGTCACCACCGAATACCTGACTTCGGCCGAGCAGATTCAGATCAAGATGGCGCAGGGCGCCAAGCCGGGCGAAGGCGGTCAGCTGCCGGGCCACAAAGTCTCCGAGTACATTGCCAAGCTGCGTTTCTCGGTGCCGGGCGTGGGCTTGATTTCGCCACCGCCGCACCATGATATTTATTCGATCGAAGATCTGGCGCAACTGATCCACGATCTGAAAAACGTCAATCCGACGGCATCGATCTCGGTCAAGCTGGTATCTGAAGTCGGCGTCGGTACCGTGGCAGCCGGTGTGGCCAAAGCCAAGGCGGACCATCTGGTGGTTGCCGGTCATGACGGTGGCACTGGCGCCTCGCCGCTGTCCTCAGTCAAGCATGCCGGCTCGCCATGGGAACTCGGTCTGGCCGAGACCCAGCAGACACTGGTGTTGAATCGTCTGCGCAGCCGGGTCCGGGTGCAAACCGACGGTCAGATCAAGACCGGTCGCGATGTGGTCATTGCGGCGTTGCTCGGCGCCGATGAAGTGGGCTTCGCCACCGCACCGCTGGTGGTGGAAGGCTGCATCATGATGCGCAAATGCCATCTCAACACCTGCCCGGTTGGCGTCGCCACCCAGGACCCTGTGTTGCGTCGCAAGTTTCAGGGCAAGCCTGAGTATGTGGTCAATTATTTCTTCTTCGTTGCCGAAGAAGCGCGTCAGATCATGGCGCAGCTGGGCATTCGCACCTATGACGAACTGATTGGTCGCGTTGATTTACTCGACAAATCCAAAGCGATCACGCACTGGAAAGCCAAAGGTCTGGATTTCAGCAAGATTTTCTTCCAGCCTGATGTGCCGGCTTCCGAGCCGCGCTATCACGTCGAAGTGCAAGATCATGGTCTGGAAAATGCGCTCGATCACAAGCTGATCGCTCAGGCGAAAGCCGCCATTGAGCGCGGTGAAAAAGTCTCGTTCATCTCGCCGGTGAAAAATCTGAACCGTACCGTTGGTGCGATGCTCTCCGGTGAAGTGGCCAAAAAATATGGTCATGAAGGTCTGCCTGACGACACCATCCATATTCAATTGCAAGGCACAGCCGGCCAGTCTTGCGGCGCTTTCCTCGCCCATGGCATCACGCTTGATCTGGTGGGTGAAGGCAACGACTATGTTGGTAAAGGTATCTCGGGTGGCCGCATCATCGTGCGTCCTAATACCGAGTTCCGCGGTCGTGCCGTGGACAACATCATCATCGGTAACACGGTGCTGTACGGTGCCATTGCCGGCGAAGCCTTCTTCAATGGCGTGGCAGGTGAGCGTTTCGCCGTGCGTAATTCCGGCGCGGTGACGGTGGTTGAAGGCACTGGCGATCATGGCTGCGAATACATGACCGGCGGCACGGTGGTGGTGCTGGGTGTGACCGGGCGCAATTTTGCTGCCGGTATGTCCGGCGGCATCGCTTATGTGTATGACGAAGATGGTCAGTTTGCGCAGAAATGCAATCTGTCCATGGTCACGCTGGAAGCAGTGCAATCAATGAGCGAGCAAGAAGCCAAGGGTGACCGCGCCAGCTGGCACAGCGTTTTGCGTGATGGCGATGCACAGACAGATGAGGCAATTTTGAAGAGCCTGATCGAGCGTCACTTCAAGCACACCGGCAGTACCCGTGCCCGTAGCTTGCTCGACGACTGGTCTGTGGCACGCAGCAAATTCATCAAAGTGTTCCCGACGGAGTACAAGCGGGCACTGGGTGAAATGTATGTGGCCAAGACTGCCAGAATCAAAGAAAAAGCGACTGCGTAATTCTGACCAACCGATAGTTTCTGTTTGCACCAGCAGACAGAGATCACTTTGCGTAAAAGAATGTGAGTAAAAAATGGGAAAAGTAACCGGCTTCATGGAATTCCAGCGCCTGCAAGAAGCCAGCGAAGCGCCACAAACCCGCAAGAAGCATTACAAGGAATTTTCCTTGCACCTGTCGGACGCCGATGCAAAAAAGCAGGGTGCCCGCTGCATGGACTGCGGTATTCCGTTTTGTAATAACGGCTGCCCGGTCAACAACATCATCCCGGACTGGAATGATCTGGTTTACAACGGCAATTACCAGGAAGCGCTGGCCAATCTGCACTCGACCAATAACTTCCCCGAGTTCACTGGCCGCATCTGTCCTGCGCCTTGTGAATCGGCGTGTACACTGGGCATTAATGATGATCCGGTTGGCATCAAGTCGATCGAGCATTTCATCATCGACAAAGGCTGGGAAAACGGCTGGGTCAAGCCACTGCCGTCGGCCACCAAGACCGGCAAAAAAGTCGCCGTGGTCGGCTCCGGCCCGGCCGGTATGGCAGCAGCACAGCAGCTGGCCCGCGTTGGTCATACGGTCACCGTGTTTGAGAAAAACGATCGCGTTGGCGGCTTGCTGCGTTATGGCATTCCCGACTTCAAAATGGAAAAGTCGCACATTGACCGCCGCGTCGAGCAGATGCAGGCCGAGGGTGTGATTTTCCGCACCGGCGTAATGGTTGGCAAAGATATTCCGGCGCACATCATGAATGTGGCCAAAGAGACCATTTCGCCCGAGCAGATGGACAAAGAATTTGATGCCGTCATCATTGCCGGCGGCGCGGAAGTGCCGCGTGACTTGCCGGTGCCGGGTCGTGAACTCGACGGCGTGCATTTTGCGATGGAATTTTTGCCGCTGCAAAATCAGTTGAACGCTGGCGACAAGCTGAAAACTCAGATCATGGCCACCGCCAAGCATGTGGTGGTAATTGGTGGCGGTGATACCGGTTCCGACTGTGTGGGCACCTCCAACCGTCATGGTGCTGCAACAGTTACGCAGTTTGAATTGCTGCCGCAACCGCCGGAAACGGAAAACAAGCCGCTGGTCTGGCCTTACTGGCCAACCAAGATGCGCACTTCTTCTTCGCATGAAGAAGGCTGCGAGCGCGACTGGGCTGTTGCGACCAAGCGTCTCGAAGGCAAAAATGGCAAAGTGGAAAAACTGATCGCTGCCCGCCTTGAATGGAAAGACGGCAAGATGTCCGAAGTGCCGAATTCCGAATTCGAGATGAAGGCCGATCTGGTGCTGCTGGCAATGGGTTTCGTTGCGCCCGTGGCGTCGATACTGGATGCATTTGGCATCGACAAGGATGCACGTGGCAATGCCAAGGCCAGTACCGAGGGTGAGGCCAGCTACCAGACCTCCAAAGCCAAAGTGTTTGCAGCCGGTGATATGCGGCGCGGCCAGTCCTTGGTGGTGTGGGCAATTCGCGAGGGTCGTCAGTGCGCGCGCGCAGTCGACGAATTCCTGATGGGTGAATCAGTTCTGCCGCGTTAAGCGCAAAACGGCGTTTTCAAAACGACGTAAAAATAGCCTGCTGCGGCAGGCTATTTTTTATTGTCAAAAGGATTATTGTTTTTTCTTGTGGTTTTTCATTCGTAGAAACATGCGGCATTGCACTACAATCACGATCTCTGATATCTGCTTATGCTTGCTCCCTTGACCAATCTCGTCGAAATCCGCGATTTGCAATTTGCCTATAACGGCCGGCCTGTGCTGTCCGGGCTGAATATGGATTTCCCGCGCGGGAAAGTGGTTGCCGTCATGGGCGGCTCAGGCTCGGGCAAAACCACGGTGTTGCGACTGATAGGCGGGCAATTGCGGCCGCAGGCCGGCAGCGTGAAGGTCAATGACCAGGAAGTCGCGAAGTTGTCCTTGCCGGACTTGTATCTGATCCGGCGCAAAATGGGCATGCTGTTTCAGCATGGTGCGCTGTTTACCGACTTGTCCGTGTTCGACAATGTCGCCTTCCCGCTGCGCGAGCACACACAGCTGTCCGACGCCATGATTCGTGATCTGGTGCTGATGAAATTGCATGCGGTGGGTTTGTCCAATGCGGCAGAATTGAAACCGGCCGAAGTCTCTGGCGGCATGGCACGTCGCGTGGCGCTGGCACGGGCGATGGCACTGGACCCCGAGCTGATCATGTACGACGAACCTTTCGCCGGGCTCGATCCAATTTCGATGGGCATTACTGCCAATCTGATTCGCAAGCTCAATGACGCGCTGGGTTCGACCTCGATTCTGGTGTCGCATGATGTGCATGAATCCTTCCTCATTGCCGATGTGGTGTACTTCCTGTCGCAGGGAAAAATTGTCGCTCACGGCACGCCGCAGGAAATGATGCAATCCGATCACCCCTACGTGAAGCAGTTTGTGAATGCGCAAGCTGACGGACCGGTGCCGTTTCATTACCCGGGGCGCTCGCTGCCCGAGCAGCTTGGTCTGGCGGAGCGCGCATGATACTGAACACCCTGGAATGGATAGGGCGCACAGTGCGCCAATGGCTGACAGATCTTGGTGCAGCAACCCGCATATTTGTGGCGTTGATCGCCGGTTCTGGCGGCTTGTTGCGCCGTTTTCGGCTGATTACGGATCAGGTGCATTTCATCGGCAACTACTCGCTGGTGATCATTGCGGTGTCGGGCTTGTTTGTCGGTTTTGTGCTGGGTCTGCAAGGCTATTACACGCTCAACAAATACGGCTCCGAGCAGGCGCTGGGTTTGCTGGTGGCGCTGTCGTTAACCCGTGAACTCGGGCCGGTTGTCACGGCCTTATTGTTTGCGGGTCGCGCCGGCACTTCGCTGACGGCTGAAATCGGCCTGATGAAAGCCGGTGAGCAGTTGGCCGCCATGGAAATGATGGCTGTCGACCCTTTGCAGCGCGTGCTCGCGCCGCGCTTCTGGGCCGGTGTGATTGCCATGCCGGTGCTGGCTGCGATTTTCAGTGCCGTTGGCGTCATGGGTGGTTATGTGGTTGGCGTGCGTCTGATCGGCGTCGACGAAGGCGCGTTCTGGTCGCAGATGCAGGGCGGCGTCGATGTCTGGAATGATGTCTTTAACGGTGTGATCAAGAGCTTTGTGTTTGGCGTGGCGGTCACCTTCATCGCCTTGTATCAGGGCTATCAGGCCGCGCCCACACCCGAAGGCGTCGCGCGGGCGACGACCCGCACCGTGGTGATTGGTTCCTTAATGGTGCTGTGGCTGGATTTCCTGCTGACAGCGCTGATGTTTTCATAAGTTTTGAGGGTACGCATGCAACGCAAATCTCTGGATGTCTGGGTCGGCTTGTTTGTCTTGCTGGGTGCACTGGCGCTGATGTTTTTGGCACTTAAGGCCGGCAACATGAGTTCATTCAATTTTGGTCCGAGTTATGTGATCAAGGCTCGCTTCGATAATATCGGTGGCCTGAAGCCGGGCGCACCGGTAAAAAGTGCCGGTGTCGTGGTTGGCCGTATCGAAAGCATCAGCTTTGATGACAAGAATTTTCAGGCCAGCGTGTCAATTCGCATGCAGGGTGGCGTGGTCTTCCCTAAAGACAGTTCGGCCAAGATTCTGACTTCGGGTTTGCTGGGCGAGCAGTATGTGGGGCTGGAGCCGGGCGGCGACATCAAGAATTTAGCAGAGGGTGACCGGATCAAAAGCACGCAATCGGCGATTGTGCTGGAAAATCTGATCAGTCAATTTTTATTTAGCAAGGCCGCTGAGTCCAGTGGCGAGGAAAAAAAATGAGTTATCTATTCAACCCGTTGAAATGGTGCTGCGTGGTGTTTTTTATGGTCTTTGCCAGCGGCTGTGCAACGGTGATGCCGGATGCAGCAAGCGATCCGCGGGACCCGTTCGAAGGCTACAACCGGACCATGTACAGCTTCAATCAGGTGCTCGATAAAGGCCTGATCCGGCCGGTTGCAACAGTCTATTCGGACTACATGCCGAATTTTATTCAGAAAGCCATCGGTAACTTCTTTTCCAATATCGGCGACATCTGGACGGCTGCGAATAATCTGTTGCAAGGCAAGCCGCGCGAAAGCGCTTCCGATTTAGCGCGGGTGCTGCTCAATACCACCTTCGGCATTGCCGGCTTGATCGATGTCGGTAGCCATATGGGTCTGGACAAGCATGACGAAGACTTTGGCCAGACATTGGCCGTGTGGGGTGTTAAATCCGGCCCATATGTGGTGTTGCCGATTTTTGGCTCCAGCACTTTGCGTGACAGTATCGCCAAGCCGGTCGATCTGAATGCTGACCCGGTCGGCTATATCGACAGTGTCCGTGCGCGCAATACGGCCATTGGCGTGCGCCTGATCGACGACCGCGCCGCCTTGCTGCCGACTTCCCGCATGATTGATTCGGCCGCGCTCGACCCCTACCTGTTTGTGCGCGATGCTTACCTGCAGCGGCGCGCCAGCAGAATCCGTGACGGCGCACCTGACCCGGATAATAAAGACTAAGTTCGTTGTAAATACAGCGCCTGCGTATTCGCGGTGTGCAGTCTGGTGGCATACTAAGGCGCTGATTTCTTATTAATTGGTAAACGAAATGAAAATTTCACGACAAATCTTCGCCGGCCTCATTGCGCCATTCCTGTTCGCAGTTGGTCTGGCACAGGCCGCGCCCGAAGCGCCGGATACGCTGATCAAGCGTGTAAGCCAGGAGGTGCTGGATCTGGCCAAGACCGACAAAAAAATTCAGGCCGGTGACCAGCAGCGCATCATGGAAGTGGTGCAGGAAAAAATTATTCCCTACGTCGATTTCCAGCGCATGACAGCGCTGGCCGCCGGGCGTTTCTGGCGTGACGCCAGTCCTCAGCAACAAACTGCGCTGATCCGGGAATTTCGTCTGTTGTTGATCTATACCTATTCGGGCGCCATTTCCCAGGTCCGCAATGAAAAGCTGGAATTCCGTCCTATGCGCGGCGACCCTGCTGACGAAGAAGTTGAAGTTCGCTCCATGGTGTCGCAGTCGCGTGGCGAGCCTATACAGTTGAATTACCGGCTCGAGAAGACGCCGTCCGGCTGGAAAATTTACGACGTCAATATCCTCGGCGCCTGGCTGGTCGAAACCTACAAGGGCAGCTTCTCTACCGAAATCAATAAAGGCGGTATTGATGGCCTGGTCAAAACACTGGCCGAGCGCAATAAGCGTCTGGCTACCCAATCACCCAAGTCAGACAAAAGTTAAGCGGCGCTGCGCCATGTCCCTGACCATTACTTCACTGACCATGCAGGATGCCAGCGCCGCTCTGAAGCAGGGGCTGGCGCTGATTGCCGAAGGTCGTACCGAGCTTGATCTGGG
This sequence comes from Burkholderiales bacterium, assembly GCA_947451925.1. Lineage (GTDB taxonomy): Bacteria > Pseudomonadota > Gammaproteobacteria > Burkholderiales > Burkholderiaceae_D > Pernthalerella. The sequence goes on from CANGAW010000002.1 coordinate 85,927, forward strand.
TGCCGTCACGGAACTTGATTCGGCGGCAGTCGCCACGCTGCTGGAATGGCAACGTGCAGCGCAGGCCAGAGGCGTGCATTTACAGTACAAAAATATGCCCGCCAGTCTGAAAAGTCTGGCCCAGCTTTATGGTGTAGACGCGCTGTTGAACGCATAGCGTTCAAGTCAGGCCAGCCTGCTGTAGCAACTGCCCGGTTTCTATCCGGAAATCCCCTATAATCAAAGACTTTCCGCACACTTCGATGCGGTACTTCCGGTTTCTTCGCTCCGACTCATGCCTGCCATTCAAATTAACGACATCAAAAAACAGTTCGGCGCCTTGCAAGCCTTGGCCGGCGTGTCGCTCAATATTGAAGAAGGCGAATTTTTTGGTTTGCTCGGCCCTAACGGTGCCGGCAAGACCACACTGATTTCCATCATCGCCGGTCTGTCTCGTGCGGATTCTGGTTCAGTGGCGATTCATGGCCATGACGTTGTCAGTGCCTATCGCCAGGCGCGCGGTCTGATCGGCGTTGTGCCGCAAGAGCTGGTATTTGATCCGTTTTTTACCGTGCGCGAAACCCTGCGCATGCAGTCAGGTTATTTCGGTCTGAAAAATAATGATGCGTGGATCGATGAGGTGATGCATCACCTCGATCTGACCAACAAGGCCGACAGCAATATGCGTTCGCTCTCGGGCGGCATGAAGCGCCGGGTGCTGGTGGCGCAGGCGCTGGTGCACAAGCCGCCTGTCATCATGCTCGACGAGCCAACAGCCGGGGTCGATGTCGAGTTGCGGCAGACCTTGTGGAAATTTATTGCGCGCCTTAACCGCGAAGGCCACACCGTGGTGCTGACCACGCATTATCTGGAAGAGGCGCAGGCACTATGCAATCGCATTGCCATGCTCAAGGCAGGACAAATTGTGGCCCTCGATACCACCGAGGCGCTGATCCGGCGCATCTCCGGCTCGCAACTGGTATTGCGACTGGCGCATGGCTCTTTGCCGGCTGACCTGCATGGCTTGCTGGCGCATCCTGATGAACTGATCGAGGGCCAGCCCTTGACGCTGCGTGTGAACGAATACGCAGAAGTGGAACCGATTCTGGCCAGCTTGCGCAAAGCCGGGGCCGTGATCGAAGACATGCAATTGCGTCAGGCCGACCTGGAAGATGTGTTCATTCAGATTATGGGCGGTGTCAAATGATTGGTTTTCAAACGCTGTTCTACAAAGAAGTGCTGCGATTCTGGAAAGTCGCCACGCAAACCCTGATGGCGCCGATCATCACGGCAATGCTGTATCTGCTGATTTTCGGTCATGTGCTCGAAGCGCATGTACAAGTTTTTCCGGGCGTGACCTACACCGCCTTTTTGGTGCCGGGGCTGGTGATGATGAGCGTGCTGCAAAACGCCTTTGCCAACACGTCTTCGTCGCTGATTCAATCCAAAATTACCGGCAATCTGGTGTTCGTTTTGCTGACGCCTTTGTCGCACTGGGAATTGTTCAGCGCCTACGTGCTGGCGGCCATGGTGCGTGGTCTGGCCGTTGGTGTGGGTGTATTTTTCATTACGTTCTGGTTTGCCCCGCTGTCGTTTGTCGCGCCGCTGTGGATCTTGCTGTTCGCGTTCTTAGGTGCGGCCATTCTGGGCACGATGGGCCTGATCGGCGGCATCTGGGCGGAAAAATTTGATCAGCTCGCAGCCTTTCAAAATTTTCTGATCGTGCCCGCCACCTTTCTGGCCGGCGTATTTTATTCCGTGCATTCGCTGCCGCCGTTCTGGCAGGCGGTGTCGCATCTGAACCCGTTTTTTTATATGATTGACGGCTTTCGTTATGGATTTTTTGGCCATTCCGATGTGCCGCCGATGATCAGCTTTAGCATCGTGCTGGTATTTTTCATGGTGCTGGCGACGGTTGCCGTCAGGCTGCTCAAAAGCGGTTACAAGCTGCGCCATTAATCTTATTTGACCCCGTACCCGAAAAGGCAAAACCGTGCTGCCCACACCCGACCTGATTAAAAACTATATCGCCACCAATCTTGACTGCACTCACCTTGAAGTTGAGGGCGATGGCCAGCATTTCAGTGCATTGATTGTTTCGCCTGCCTTTACCGGCAAGCGACTGATTCAGCGCCATCAGATTGTGTATGCCGCGCTGGGTGACCGCATGCGTGAAGAAATTCACGCGCTGTCGATGAAGACACTGACGCCGGAAGAATATCAAGCGTAATGGACAAGTTACTGATCACAGGCGGCAAACGCCTCGCTGGTGATATCACGATTTCGGGCGCCAAGAATGCGGCGCTGCCGATTCTGTGCGCCGGTCTGTTAACTGCTGACACCCTTGTGCTCTCCAATGTGCCCAAGCTGCAAGACGTAGCAACGATGGAAAAGCTGCTCAGTCAGATGGGCTTGTCCATCAAGGACAATGCTGGCACGCTGGAATTGTGCGGCCGGGATGTGAGCAATCTGGAAGCGCCCTACGAAATGGTGAAAACCATGCGTGCGTCGATTCTGGTGCTGGGGCCTTTGCTGGCGCGCTTCGGCGAGGCCAAGGTGTCTTTGCCAGGCGGCTGCGCGATTGGTTCACGCCCGGTTGACCAGCACATTAAGGGCTTGCAGGCGATGGGCGCCGAAATCCGGATTGAAGCCGGTTACATTCATGCGCGCGCCAAAAAGCTCAAAGGCACCCGCATCGTCACCGACATGATTACCGTCACCGGCACGGAAAATCTGCTGATGGCCGCCACCCTGGCCGAAGGCGACACCGTGCTGGAAAACGCGGCACGTGAACCGGAAGTCACGGATCTGGCCAACCTGCTCGTAGCGATGGGGGCGCAAATTGAAGGCATAGGCAGCGACCGCCTGCTGGTGCATGGCGTGTCTGCCTTGCATGGCGCATCCCATAGCGTGATTGCCGACCGTATCGAGACCGGCACCTTTCTGTGTGCTGTTGCTGCGACCGGTGGCGATGTGGTGCTGCGACATGCGCGCACCGATATTCTCGATGTCGCGCTCGACAAATTGCGCGAAGCCGGCGTGATCCTGACCACCGGTGAAGACTGGATACGCGTGCAGATGGCCGGCCGTACCAAGCCTGTTAGTTTTCGCACGACCGAATACCCGGGTTTTCCGACCGATATGCAGGCGCAGTTCATGGCCATGAATTGTATTGCCGAAGGCAACAGCCGCGTCACGGAAACCATTTTCGAAAATCGTTTCATGCATGTGCAGGAGTTAAACCGTCTGGGCGCGGCCATCGAGATCGACGGTCATACTGCCATTGTGCAAGGCGTGTCCGGGCTGATCGGCGCGCCAGTGATGGCGACCGATTTGCGTGCGTCGGCCTCGCTGGTGATTGCCGGTCTGGCGGCGAGCGGACAAACTGTGATTGACCGTATTTATCATCTCGACCGTGGTTACGATCAGATGGAAGTCAAACTCTCTGCGGTCGGCGCGGACATACAAAGAATCAAATAATCAAATAATGGAACAGAAACTCACGCTTGCCCTGTCCAAGGGCCGCATCTTCGAAGAGACCCTGCCCTTGCTGGAAGCAGCCGGTCTGGTGGTGTCCGAAGATCCTGAAAAATCACGCAAGCTGATCTTGCCTACCAATGATCCGCAAGTGCAGGTCATTATCGTGCGCGCCTCGGATGTGCCGACCTATGTGCAATATGGTGCGGCGGACTTTGGTGTGGCGGGCAAGGATGTGCTGCTCGAACATGGCGGTGAAGGTTTGTATCAGCCGATTGATCTCGACATTGCCAAATGCCGGATGTCGGTGGCTGTGCACAAAGACTTCGATTACGCCAATGCGGTGCGCCACGGCGCACGCTTGCGGGTCGTGACCAAATACCTGAAAGTGGCGCGTGAACACTTCGCTGCCAAGGGCGTGCATGTTGACCTGATCAAGCTGTATGGCTCGATGGAGCTGGGGCCGCTGGTCGGCCTGGCAGACGCAATCGTTGATCTGGTTTCAACCGGTAACACGCTGCGCGCCAATCATCTGCTGGAAGTCGAACACATCATGGATATTTCATCGCGGCTGGTGGTCAATCAGGCCGCGCTGAAATTGAAGCGTGAAAAACTGCAACCGATTCTCGATGCCTTTGCCGCCGCGTCTTCGCGCAAACAATAAATGAAACTGCCCGTCACTATGCGTCACCTTGATTCCAGCGCTGCCGACTTCCCTGCGCAGCTAATGTCTGTGCTGGCTTTTGAAGCCGGTGAAGACGAAGCCATTGACCGCGCTGCGGCCGGTATTCTGGCGGCCGTTAAAGCCCGCGGCGACGCCGCCGTGCTGGAGTACACGAACCAGTTTGACCGGCTCGCGGCCGCCAGTGTCTCGGCACTGGAGATCCCGCAGGCTGAGTTGCAGGCGGCCCTGTTGTCGCTGTCGCCTGCGCGGCGCGATGCCTTGCAGGCAGCGGCTGACCGGGTGCGCACTTATCACGAGCGACAAAAACGTGAATGCGGCTCCGACGGTTTTACTTTCACCGAAGCCGATGGCACGGTGCTGGGACAAAAAGTCACGCCCTTGGATAAGGTCGGCATCTATGTCCCCGGCGGCAAGGCGGCTTATCCATCGTCGGTCTTGATGAATGCGATTCCGGCCAAGGTCGCCGGCGTGGCCGTGGTGATCATGGTGGTGCCGACACCCGACGGCGTGAAAAATCCGCTGGTGCTGGCGGCAGCTGCCATTGCCGGCGTCGACCGGGTCTTTACCATCGGCGGCGCGCAAGCGGTCGGCGCACTGGCCTATGGCACTGCAACGATTCCGCAAGTGGACAAAATTGTCGGTCCCGGCAATGCCTATGTGGCTGCGGCCAAGCGTCGCGTCTTCGGCACTGTTGGCATCGACATGATTGCCGGCCCGTCCGAAATTCTGGTGCTCGCTGATGGCAGCACCGATCCGGACTGGATTGCGATGGATTTGTTTTCGCAGGCCGAGCATGACGAGCTGGCGCAATCGATTCTGGTCTGTCCCGATGCCGACTATCTGGCACAAGTGGAAGCCAGCGTGAACCGGCAAATTGAAGCCATGCCGCGCAAGGACGTGATTCGTACCTCGCTCACCAATCGCGGTGCGTTGGTCAAAGTGCGCGACATGGATGAGGCCTGCGAGATTGCCAACCTGATCGCGGCCGAACATCTGGAAATCTCCACCGAGCAGCCGCAACAATGGGCCGACAAAATCCGTCATGCCGGCGCGATGTTTCTGGGTCGTTTTTCTTCCGAATCGCTAGGCGACTATTGCGCCGGTCCTAACCATGTGCTGCCGACTTCACGCACCGCGCGGTTTTCTTCACCGCTGGGCGTTTATGATTTCCAAAAGCGCTCGTCGATTATTCATGTCAGCCAGACCGGTGCGCAAACGCTGGGCCTGATTGCCGCCGAACTCGCTTATGGCGAAGGCTTGCAGGCGCATGCGCGCTCGGCAGAATACCGGCTGCAGAAAAAAGACTGACCATGTCCCTGATTGAAAACATCATTCGCGCCGATGTGCGCGCACTGTCTGCCTACCATGTGCAGGATGCTGCTGGCTTTATCAAGCTAGACGCGATGGAAAACCCTTACACGCTGCCGCCTGCCTTGCAGCAAAAGCTGGGCGAGCGACTGGGGCAGGTGGCCTTGAATCGTTATCCGGTGCCGTCTTATGCGGCATTGAAATCAGCCATTTGCGCCAGGCTCGGTGTGCCCGCCGGTTTCGATATCGTGCTGGGTAATGGCTCGGACGAGCTGATTGCTATTGTCTCGGTCGCTTGCGCCAAGGCCGGCGCAAAAGTGCTGGCACCCTTGCCCGGCTTTGTCATGTATGCGATATCGGCCCAACTGGCCGGCATGGAATTTATCGGCGTGCCCTTGCAGGCCGATTTCAGGCTGGATCTGCCGGCGATGCTGTCAGCCATTCGCACGCATCGTCCGGCCATTACCTATCTGGCTTATCCGAACAATCCGACCGGCACCTTGTTTGATGCCGATGCGATGGTGGCTATATTGCGTGAAGTGGGCGACACCGGTGTGGTGATCGTGGACGAGGCCTATCAGCCATTTGCCGATGCCAGTTTCATGCCGCAACTGGCTGCTTTCCCGAATCTGGTTGTGATGCGCACGGTATCGAAGCTGGGGCTTGCCGGTATTCGTCTGGGATACATGGCCGCTGCGCCTGAGCTGCTGGCGCAATTCGATAAAGTGCGTCCGCCCTACAATATCAATGTACTGACTCAGGCCACGGCCGAATTTGCGCTGGAACACAGCGCCGTGCTGGATGAGCAGGCAGCTGCCATTTGCGCCGAGCGCAGCCGTCTGGCGCTGGCGCTGGCAGCGATGCCGGGCGTTGAGGTTTTTCCTTCGTCGGCCAATTTCATACTGATTCGCATCACCACTGCCGGCTTGTCAGGCACGACCGTGTTCGAGCGTCTGCTCGCACAAAAGGTGCTGATCAAAAATGTCGGTAAAATGCATGCATTACTGGAAAACTGTCTGCGCATTACGGTCAGCACGCCAGCCGAAAACGCGTTGCTTGAAGCAGCGCTGCAATCCAGCCTGAAGCCCTGAACACCCACTATCATGTCCATGCCCCGCACCGCAGAAGTCGTTCGCAACACGAATGAAACCCAGATCCGGGTCGCGATCAATATTGATGGCACCGGTCAGCAAAAGCTGCACACCGGGATTCCTTTCCTCGACCACATGCTCGACCAGATTGCGCGTCACGGTCTGATCGATCTGGACATTGAAGCCCATGGCGACCTGCATATCGACGCCCATCACACAGTGGAAGATGTCGGCATCACACTGGGTCAGGCCTTTGCCAAAGCAATGGGTGACAAAAAGGGTATTCGCCGTTACGGCCATGCCTATGTACCGCTGGACGAAGCCCTGTCACGGGTGGTGATCGATTTTTCCGGCCGGCCTGGTCTTGAGTTTCATGTGCCGTTTACGCGCTCGATGATCGGTACATTTGATGTGGACCTGACCCATGAATTTTTTCAGGGCTTCGTCAATCATGCACTGGCCAGCGTCCACATTGATAATCTGCGCGGTGACAATGCGCATCACCAATGCGAAACCGTGTTCAAGGCATTTGGCCGCGCACTGCGCATGGCCGCTGAACTGGATGCCCGCGCCGCTGGCACCATTCCATCGACCAAGGGCAGCCTCTGAACCAATCCGCGCATGCCTTGACGGCATGCCTGCGGCAGGCAAGTATTTTTCATGAATAAAATTCTGGTAGTTGATTACGGTATGGGTAACCTGCGCTCTGTCGCGCAGGCGCTGATGCATGTTGCGCCCGAAGCCGAGGTGCGCATTTCCGGCGAGCCCGACGCTATCCGCGCTGCAGACCGCATTGTCTTGCCCGGTCAGGGCGCAATGCCGGATTGCATGCGTTCCCTGCGTGAGTCCGGTGTGCTTGAAGCCGTACTGGAAGCGGCACGGAACAAGCCGCTGTTTGGCGTCTGTGTTGGCGAGCAAATGCTGTTCGATCACAGCGAAGAAGGCGATGCTGCCTGTCTGGGACTGTTGCCCGGAAACGTTGTGCGCTTTGATTTGCAAGACCAGTTGCAGCCTGACGGCTCACGTTATAAGGTGCCGCAGATGGGCTGGAATCAGGTGCATCAGCGCAGCGTCCATCCACTGTGGCAGGACGTGTCGGACCAGAGTTATTTTTATTTTGTGCATAGCTATTACGCAGTGCCGGATAATCCGGCCCATGTGCTGGCTGAAACCATTTACGGCAAGCCGTTTTGCTGCGCTGCGGGACGTGACAATATTTTTGCTACGCAATTTCATCCTGAAAAAAGTGCCGCAGCCGGTTTGCAGCTTTACAAAAATTTTGTACATTGGACTCCCTGAGTCTGCAGAATTCGTTTTACCCACCCACCCGATCAACTTTTATTCCCTCTGTAGCCATGCTGCTGATACCTGCGATTGATCTCAAAGACGGCCACTGCGTTCGTTTGAAACAAGGTGATATGGAACAGGCTACGGTCTTTTCTGAAGACCCCGGCCAGATGGCCCGCCACTGGCTGGAGCAAGGCGCGCGTCGCCTGCATCTGGTTGACTTGAACGGCGCCTTTGCCGGCAAGCCGAAAAATGAAGCGGCGGTCAAAGCCATCGTTGCCGCGGTGCGCCAGTTCGCGCTCGACAACGATGTCGAAGAAATTCCGATTCAGCTCGGCGGCGGCATTCGCGACCTCGATACCATCGAGCGCTATCTTGACGGCGGACTGTCCTACATCATCATCGGCACTGCTGCAGTGAAAAGCCCGGGCTTTTTGCATGATGCCTGCGGTGCTTTTCCGGGACAGATCATAGTCGGCCTCGATGCCAGAGACGGCAAAGTGGCCACCGATGGCTGGAGCAAGCTCTCCGGCCATGAAGTCATTGATCTGGCCAGAAAATTTGAAGACTACGGCTGTGAAGCGATTGTTTATACCGACATCGGCCGCGACGGCATGATGAAGGGCGTCAACATCGAAGCCACCGTCAAGCTGGCGCAAAGCATGACGATTCCCGTCATTGCCTCCGGCGGCGTGCACACCATCAAGGATGTCGAAGCACTGTGCGCGGTGCAGGACGAAGGCATTGAAGGCGTGATTTGCGGCCGCTCGATTTACGAAGGCACGCTGGAGTTGCGCTCGGCGCAGGAACGTGCCGATGAACTTTCCGGTGAGTTCGACGACAGCGAAGACGAAGACTGACATGACACTGGCCAAGCGCATCATTCCCTGCCTGGATGTAACTGCCGGGCGGGTGGTCAAAGGGATCAACTTCACTGAATTGCGCGACGCCGGCGACCCGGTCGAAATTGCCCGCCGCTATGACGAGCAAGGCGCCGATGAACTGACCTTCCTCGACATCACCGCCTCTTCCGATGACCGCGATCTGATTTTGCACATCATCGAAGCCGTGGCCTCGCAGGTTTTCATTCCGCTGACCGTAGGCGGCGGCGTGCGGGTAGTCGAAGACGTACGGCGCCTGCTCAATGCCGGCGCAGACAAAGTCAGCATCAACACCTCGGCGGTAACCAATCCGCAGTTGGTAGCCGACGCGGCCAACAAACATGGTTCGCAATGCATTGTGGTGGCGATTGATGCCAAGCGCAGCGGCGAAGGCAAGTGGGAAGTGTTCACCCATGGTGGCCGACGTGCCACGGGTCTGGATGTGGTGGAGTGGGCGCAGAAAATGCAAACACTGGGTGCCGGTGAAATTTTGTTAACCAGCATGGACCGCGACGGTACCAAATCCGGTTTTGATCTGGCCTTGACGCGCGCGGTGTCGGATGCGCTGGCGATACCGGTGATTGCTTCCGGTGGCGTGGGTGGTTTGCAGGATCTGGCCGATGGTATCAAAGAAGGGCATGCCGATGCGGTGCTGGCAGCCAGCATTTTCCATTATGGCCAGCATAGCGTGCAGGAAGCCAAGCGCTTCATGGCTGCGCAAAATATCCCGATGAGGATGGCATGATTCCGAAGGCAAAGTGGCTCAACAAAATCAGGTGGGATGAACAGGGTCTGGTACCCGTCATTGCGCAAGAAGTGGGCAGTAACGATGTATTGATGTTTGCATGGATGAATCGCGATGCGCTGGCACGCACGGTAGAAATCGGTCAGGCCGTGTACTGGAGCCGTTCGCGCAAAAAACTCTGGCACAAGGGCGAAGAATCGGGCCACTTCCAGCAGGTGCATGAAATTCGTCTCGACTGTGATGAAGACGTGATTTTGCTGAAGGTTGAACAGATTGATGGTCTGGCTTGCCACACGGGTCGTCATTCCTGTTTTTATCAAAAGCTTGAAGCGCAAGACAATGAGCCTGACTGGGCAGCAGTCGACCCGGTGCTGAAAAATCCGGATGACATCTACAAATAAAAATTTATGAGCGAAATTCTGCAACGTCTGGCTGAAATCATTGAGTCGCGCAAACCCGAAGCCGGTGGCGATCCTGATCAATCCTATGTCGCTCGCCTGTTTGTCAAAGGCGACGATGCAATTCTGAAAAAAATCGGTGAAGAAGCGACCGAGACGGTGATGGCGGCCAAAGATGTGCGGGCCGGCGCTGACGTCTCCAAGCTGGTGTATGAATGCGCTGACTTGTGGTTTCATTCGCTGATCATGCTGGCGCGTTTTGGTTTGTCGCCGCAGCAGGTGCTGGATGAACTGGCACGTCGCGAAGGCATGTCCGGCATCGAAGAAATGGCCAACCGCAAATTGCAGCAACGCGAAGCCGACGAGCGTCAATAACTAAAACGGGAGAGCCCCTTGGATAACTGTATTTTTTGCAAAATCGCTGCCGGTAAAATTCCGGCCAAGCTGGTGTACGAAGATGCAGAGCTGATCGCTTTTCATGACATCCGTCCGCATGCGCCGGTACATTTTCTGATTGTCCCGCGCGAGCATATTCCGACGCTGGCCAATAGTCGTGAAGAACATGCCGCATTGTTGGGTAAAATGCTGCTACTGGCCCCCAAGCTGGCGGCCGAACTGGGATGTGCTTACCGTGACGGCGAAGAGGGGGCGGAAGGCGGCTTTAAGGCGCTGATCAATACTGGTCCGGATGGCGGTCAAGAGGTGTACCATCTGCACTTGCATGTGATGGGTGGTCCTCATCCGTGGCGCGCTTAACAGGCGGCGCTGATGCAGACATTGACAACGATTTCATGAGACAAGAACCTGCGGGTTCGGCAAGGAGAAAATAATGGGTTCATTTAGCATTTGGCACTGGGTTATCGTGCTGGTCATCGTCATGCTGGTATTTGGCACCAAAAAACTGGGCAATATCGGTGGTGACCTGGGCAAGGCAGTCAAGGGTTTCAAAGACGGCGTCAAGGGTGCCGAAGACGACAAGGCGGCGCCATCGCAGGTTGCCGATAAGGCCACCATTGACGTCGAAGCCAAGGATAAATCCAAAAACTGACGAGCAAGTGCAAGGCCCGCCTCGCACAGATCCTGTGCGAGCTTATCTTGTGTACTCCTCTGATTACCCTTCCCCATGATTGATTTAGGTATCACTAAAATCGCGCTGATCGGCGCGGTCGCGCTGGTCGTGATCGGACCGGAGAAACTGCCGGCGGTCGCACGCATGGCGGGTACCTTGTTCGGCCGTGCGCAACGCTACATCAATAGCGTCAAGGCTGAAGTCAATCGTGAAATGCAGATGGACGAGCTGCGCAAGATGCAGGACAACATTCGCGACGCGGCGTCTTCCATCAAGAAGACCGTCAATGACAATATCGTCGAGGCAGAACAAGAGTTCACCGAAGCGATAGCCGAAGCCGACTTCAACACCTATAACAGCGTGCCCTGGTCGCACACGCCGACCGTCAACGATCTGGCGGCCAAAAACCGTGATTTCCGAAAAAAGAAACTGTCACAAAGCTCTTCGCTGCCAATGTGGTTCAAGCGTCAGAGTGGCCGCAAGTTGCGCGTCAGTTCAGGCGCAGCGCGGGTAGCGCGCTATCGGCCCGGCAGTACCAAACCTGTGAAGTTTTTCAATTAAATGTCAGATCAATCCCCAGGCAGCATGCAAGAGACCTTCATTTCGCACCTGGTCGAGTTGCGCACGCGACTGGTTCGCGCCTCCGTTGTGGTGATTGCCGTGTTTGTGGTGCTGTTCACAGTCTGGCCCGGCTCGTCCATGGTGTATGACTGGCTGGCTCAGCCCATGATGCATGCGCTGCCCGCCGGCTCGAAAATGATCGCCACCGGCGTCATTACGCCTTTCATGATTCCGATGAAAGTGACGATGATGCTGGCCGTGATGATCTCGCTGCCCTGGGTGCTGTATCAGGTCTGGGCCTTCGTTGCGCCCGGGCTGTACGCGCATGAAAAAAGGCTGATCGCGCCGCTGGTGATTTCGTCTTCCGTACTGTTTTTGCTGGGCGTGGCTTTTTGTTATTTCTTCGTCTTTGGCACCGTATTCAAATTCATTAACGAATTTGCGCCGAAGTCGATTTCAGTCGCGCCAGATATCGAAAACTATTTTGATTTTGTGCTCACCATGTGTCTGGCTTTTGGCCTGACCTTTGAAGTACCGGTAGTGGTCGTGGTGCTGGTCAGGATGGGCCTGGTCACGGTAGAAAAACTCAAATCGATCCGGCCCTATGTGATCGTTGGCGCTTTCGTGATTGCCGCCGTGGTCACGCCACCGGACATCATGAGCCAGTTGTTTCTGGCCCTGCCACTGTGCGTGCTCTATGAAATCGGCTTGCTGGTTGCGCCCTTGTTTGTCAAAGCCACGCAGGCACCCGAAGAGCCGGCCTGAGGTTTAAGCTTTAAGGAGTAAGCTTTAAGGCGTCTGACCTGCTGTACGCAGCCATTTCACAAGCGGTGCCGCCGCCTTGAAGTCGGCAAGCAGCATGGCCGGCAATTCGTCCGGCATCAGTTTGGCGATGCTCACCGTTCTCCACGCAATATAACTTTTAAGCTTGAGTTGTTCGCCGTGCGGCGCATCCGCCTCAAAGCCTTTGGGCAGTCGTACCAGCCTGTCTTCATATTGCAGCCCGCCGAAATGCTGCTGCAAGCCCGGGTCTTTCAATAATTTTCCAAATCCTTTTGCGTCGGCCACGATGTGCTCGCGCACGCTGCGTAGCCGCTCGGCAGGCGGGCGGTATTCGCCGCCGGCAGAAAACAGCATGCCCTTGGCATCAATATGAAAATAATAGGCCGGGCCGCCACCCTGACTGGGCTTTTTTAGGCCGCTTGCGGTGATCGCTGCGGAGAAGGTGGTTTTGTAGGGATCGCGTCCGCGGGCGAAACGTAAATCGCGGTTGATGCGAAACAGCGCTTTTTTCGGATTGCAGCCGGCAATGGCCGGATCAAAGCGGATGATGCCGGCAATCAGTTCAATCACCAGCTCGAGAAACTCGGCGCGCAAAATATCGTAGCGCGGCTTGTTCATCACGAACCAGGCGCGATTATTGTTGGCTTCGAGTTCGTGCAGAAACTGCGTCAGGTCGCGCAAATGCATGGCTTTTTATTCGCCTTCCTGAATCGCGGGCTGCTTGATGCGCGGGCGTTTGCCCACGGTGACATTGATGATGGATTCCTTAGACTTGCGCAGTACCGTCATCCTGACTGTTTCGCCCGGCGTTAACTGCGCCACCAGGTTGAGCATGGAAATGGTGTCGCCCACGGGCTTGTCGGCCACCGACAATAAAATGTCGCCAGGCTTGATGCCGGCCTTTTCTGCCGGCCCGCCTTTGAGCACGCCGGCAATGATGGTGCCGGAGGATTTTTCCAATCCGAAACCGGCAGCCAGTTCAGGCGTAATGTCTTGCGGTTCCACACCAATCCAGCCACGTACCACCTGACCATTTTTGATAATGGATTCCATCACGGTTTTTACGGTGCTGACAGGAATCGCAAAGCCGATGCCTAGCGAGCCGCCGCTGCGGGAATAAATGGCCGTGTTGATGCCAAGCAGATGGCCGTCGGTATCGATCAGCGCGCCGCCCGAATTGCCGGGATTAATCGCCGCATCGGTCTGAATAAAATTTTCGAAGGTGTTGATGCCCAGATGATTGCGGCCTAGCGCCGAGACGATGCCCATGGTCACGGTCTGGCCGACGCCAAACGGATTGCCAATGGCCAGCACCACGTCGCCTACCTGCGTGTTTTCAAGCTGTGCCAGCGTGATGGCGGGCAGGCCGGTCAGATTAATTTTGATGACAGCCAGATCAGTTTCAGGGTCAGTGCCGATCAGTTTGGCGGTAGCTTTTCGGCCATCGGCCAGCGCGACTTCAATCTCGTCTGCCGCTTCGATCACATGATTGTTGGTCAGGATGTAGCCTTCGGTACTGACCACCACACCCGAGCCGAGACTGAATTGTTTTTCGTCCTGCCCCGGTACGCCTTCACCAAAAAAACGGCGAAACAGGGGATCATTGTCAAAGTGGCGTGCAGACGGTTTGGCTTCTTTGGTAGTGAAAATATTCACCACCGCCGGCATGGCGCGATGTGCCGCCTGGCGATACGTATTTTGCGCAACCGCAGGCCCAGCCGCCTGCTGTATGGGGACGGCGGCAGTTTCAACGTGACGATCATGCAAGCCGCTGGCAATCCAGTCAGGCTTCATGCTCGCTACAATGAACCACATTGCCAGACCGACCGTTACGGTTTGGGAAAACAACAGCCAGAAACGACGCATAGCAAGGAATAAAAATGGATGACAAAACCGTGGACCGGGACTTGGTAGTAAAACATCTTACTGACCTGCTTGATATTAACCGTTTTCGTGATTACTGCCCAAACGGTCTGCAGGTAGAAGGACGCAAGCGCATCGCAAAGATCGTCTCGGGCGTAACGGCAAGTCTAGCCTTGCTGGAGGCAGCGCATGCGGCCGGTGCCGATACTGTTCTGGTCCATCACGGCTATTTCTGGCGTGGTGAAGATGCGCGGGTAGTGGGTATCCATCAGCGGCGTTTGCAGCTGTTGTTAAAGCACGATATCAATTTGCTTGCGTATCATTTGCCGCTCGACGCGCATCCTGCAATGGGTAACAACGCGCAACTTGGCCAGCGGCTGGGGCTGGTCGCCGAGCGTCGCTTTGGCGAGCAGGATCTGGGTTGGCTGGGCAAGGCCGCAGACACGGTGCAAACAGTGGCAGATCTGGCCGCGATGGTCGAACGTGTGTTGGGGCGTGCGCCGCTGGTGATTGGCGACCCGTCCCGTCATCCGGGTCAGCTGGCCTGGTGCACGGGCGCAGCGCAGGGCATGCTGGGTGAAGCGATTGCCGCAGGCGCCAGCACCTATCTCAGTGGTGAAATTTCGGAGCAGACCGTGCATCTTGCGCGCGAGTCTGGTGTCTGCTATCTGGCGTGCGGTCATCATGCGACCGAGCGTTATGGCGTGCAGGCTTTGGGTGCGCATCTGGCCAGCGAGTTCGGCTTGCAGCATGCGTTCATCGACATTTCTAATCCGGTCTAATGCATAACGATACTTAACTAAGCAGCCTTTGCAGCGGCGCAGCGCTAATCCCGCGTGCATCCTGACTCTGAATGGAACCAAGAGGCATCCTTGCGCACCGAGTAGGCATTTATTTTCTTACTCAACCCGGAATGCCCTCATGGAGCTAAATTTATTACCTGAACACGCCCGTGTCATGGTTGTTGAAGATGATGTCGTTTTGCGCCGGCTCATCTGCAATGCGATTGAACTTGAACCTTCGATGATCCTGGCAGCAGCATTTGGCTCGGTCACCGAAGCCATCAAATGGCTGGAGCGCGAAACAATCGATTTGCTGTTAACCGATCTGGGTTTGCCGGACGGCTCGGGATTGAAAATCATTCATGCCTGCCGACGCTATGCACCGCGTGCCGACATTATGGTTATTACCATGTCATCTGACGAAGAAAACGTGCTGGCCTGTATAGAAGCAGGCGCGTCCGGCTATGTGTTGAAAGAGGCAGGGCATACCGACATCGTGCAGGCCATGCAGGAAGTACGCGCCGGTGGTTCGCCAATCAGCCCGTTGATCGCTCGCAAAATTTTAGCGCGGATGCGCATAGCCAGACCGGTGGTGAGCGACGGGCAGGCCTCGCAGCCAAGCAAAGCCTTAACGCCGCGTGAAAATGCCATTCTCGAATTAATCGGCCGCGGAGACAGTTATGCCAAAGTCGCCAAGGCCTTCGGTGTATCGGTGGGAACGGTACAAACACACATCAAGCATATTTACGGAAAATTGTCGGTGCACTCGCGCGGCGAGGCCGTGTTTGAAGCGCAGCGGCGGGGCTTGCTGAAGTTGAGCGCACCAAAGCCGGGTCGTCGTTAGTGAATTGAAAATAAAACGCCACTGTTTGCGCTGATATTCTTCCTGAACAGCTTTTGTCTGATCGTCTATCTTCAAAACAAGGAACAGCTCCGCTATAATGTAAGGTTGCTGGAAGTTCCATATAAGTTTTGCAATTTCATTGATTGGGGTTGTTATGATTGACGAAAAACAGGTCGACCCGGGCCGTCGCGGTCTTTTGGTTGCGACGTGCGCTGCAGGTGGCGTGGCTGGTCTGGCGGCAGCCGGAGCATTTGTATCAACATTCGAGCCTTCCGAGCGCGCCAAGGCCGCCGGCGCACCGGTTGAAGTAGATATTGCCGATCTCAAGCCGGGTGAAATGAAAACCGTTGAGTGGCGCGGCAAGCCGGTCTGGATTGTGAAGCGTACGCCGGAAATGGTCGCTTCACTGAAAAAGACCGATGGCCTGGTTGCAGATCCGAAATCGGAGCGTAACCCGGATGATCTGACGCCGGAATACGCGCGCAATGAGCAACGCTCGATCAAGCCCGAGATCCTTGTTGCCGTCGGTATCTGCTCGCATCTGGGATGCTCGCCTTCGACAAAATTCCAGCCTGGTGCGCAGCCATCCTTGCCGGACGACTGGACAGGCGGCTTTCTGTGCCCATGCCATGGTTCGACCTTTGACCTCGCTGGTCGTGTGTATAAAAACAAACCGGCGCCGGACAATCTGCAGGTGCCCCGTCACATGTTTGTCGGCGAAACCAAAATCGTCATTGGCAAAGACCAGAAAGGCGAGGCTTGATCATGGCATTTGTCGAGAAAAAATTTCCTGCTGATGCGCCCATCGCGCAGAAAGCCTTGGGATGGGTCGATGACCGTTTCCCGTTAACGAAGCTCTGGAATGATCAGTGGGGCAAATACTACGCTCCGAAGAACTTCAATTTCTTTTATCTGTTCGGCTCGCTGGCGGCACTGGTGCTGGTGATTCAAATTGTCACCGGCATTTTCCTGGTGATGAACTACAAGCCCGATGCCAATCTGGCGTTTGCGTCAGTTGAATACATCATGCGTGAAGTGCCCTGGGGCTGGCTGGTGCGTTATATGCACTCCACCGGCGCATCGGCTTTCTTCATTGTGGTGTTCCTGCACATGGCGCGAGCGCTGATGTACGGTTCGTATCGCAAGCCGCGTGAACTGATCTGGTTGTTTGGCGTGGCCATTTTCCTGTGCCTGATGGGTGAAGCCTTTTTTGGCTACCTGCTGCCATGGGGACAAATGTCCTATTGGGGCGCACAGGTGATCGTCAACCTGTTTGGTGCGATTCCTTTCATCGGTCCTGATCTGTCGTTGTGGATTCGTGGTGACTATGTGGTGTCGGACGCCACTCTGAACCGCTTTTTCGCTTTCCACGTGATTGCCATTCCACTGGTTCTGCTGGGCCTGGTTGTGGCTCATCTGATGGCCTTGCATGAAGTGGGCTCGAACAATCCTGACGGCATTGAAGTCAAAGAAAATCTGGGTCCGGACGGCCATGGCGTGGATGCCATTCCATCGCACCCTTACTACACCACCAAAGATATTTTTGGCGTGTCAGTTTTCCTGACCATTTTCACCGCAGTCGTGTTCTTTGCGCCAGAGATGGGTGGTTACTTCCTTGAATATAACAACTTCATCCCTGCTGATTCGCTGAAGACGCCACCGCACATCGCGCCGGTCTGGTATTTCACACCGTTCTATTCGATCTTGCGTGCGACCACTTCTCAGTTCATGAGCGCACTGATGCTGGGCGTGGTTGCCTATGCGGCTCTGATCGTATTGAAGACGCGTCTGTCTTCCGTGATCAAGTTCGCCGTGATGGGTATTGCTGCTGTCGTCGTGCTGGGCATGCTGGTGCTGGACGCCAAGTTCTGGGGCGTGGTCCTGATGGGTGTGTCGGTGCTGATCTTGTCTGGCATGCCATGGCTGGATCATTCGAAAGTCAAATCGATTCGCTATCGTCCTGACTGGCACAAGACAGTGTTGATTGTCTTTGGCATTACCTTCGTGGTTCTGGGTTATCTGGGCATCTTGCCGCCAACCGAAGGTCGTACCCTGGTTGCGCAAATCTGCACCTTCATCTACTTCGGCTTCTTCTTGCTGATGCCATGGTGGAGTGCGATGGGCACATTCAAGCCAGTGCCGGACCGCGTGACATTCCATCCGCACTAAGCCGCAAAGGAAAAAGAGAATGAAACTGTTGAAAAAACTGCTCGCGGTATTGGCTCTGGTGCCGGTGCTGGCGATGGCCAACGAAGGCGGCTATCCGCTGGACCATGCGCCGGATCGTAGTCATGACTTGTCGTCACTGCAAAACGGTGCCCGCCTGTTCGTGAACTATTGCCTCAATTGCCATTCGGCCTCAATGATGCGCTACAACCGTTTGCGCGATATCGGTCTCTCCGAAGATCAGATCCGCGACAATTTGCTGTTCTCGTCAGATAAAGTGGGCGACCTGATGAAGGTCAACCTGAGCGCTGCTGATGCAAAAAAATGGTTTGGCGCGGTGCCTCCTGATCTGTCCGTGATCGCCCGTGCCAAGGCATCCGGCGAGGGCTCCGGTCCTGACTGGCTCTACACCTATCTGCGTACTTATTACAAAGATGATGCACGTGCCACCGGCTGGAACAATCTGGTGTTCCCAAATGTCGGTATGCCGCATGTGTTGTGGGAATTGCAGGGCGTACGCAAGGCAAAATTTGTTGAAGAAAAAGATCCGCATGACCACGAAAAAACCGTGCATAAATTTGACGGTTTCGAGCAGGTCAAGGCAGGCAAACTGAATGCGCAAGAATATGACAGCGAAGTCGCTGACCTGGTCGGGTTTCTGGGTTGGATGGCTGAGCCGGTCAAAAACAAGCGTCAGCAATTAGGTGTCTGGGTATTGTTGTTTATGGGCTTGCTGGTACTGCTGACATGGCGCCTGAACGCTTCCTTCTGGAAGGAAGTCAAATAAAGGCTCTGCTTTTTTGTTTGCTTTTCTGATCGGTGTGTTCTTTAGCCGATTAGTCCGCGCAGGCGGGAAAGCAGCACACTGCACTTGGGGTGAGACGGATTCCGTCTCACCTTCTTTGTTTTAAAGGAACGACAAAATGATGGTCCTCTACTCGGGCACAACCTGCCCATTCTCACAACGTTGCCGTTTGGTCCTGTTTGAAAAAGGCATGGACTTCGAAATTCGCGACGTAGATCTGTTCAACAAGCCAGAAGATATCTCGACCATGAATCCTTATGGTCAGGTGCCGATCCTGGTTGAGCGCGATCTCATCTTGTATGAGTCCAACATCATCAATGAATACATTGATGAACGTTTCCCGCATCCGCAACTGATGCCTGCCGATCCCTTGATGCGTGCCCGTGCGCGCCTGATGCTGTTCAATTTTGAAAAAGAATTGTTCGTTCACGTGCATACGCTGGAAAACGAAAAGTCCCGTTCAGCCGACAAAATTCATGAGAAGGCACGCAATGAAATTCGCGACCGCCTGACCACTTTGGCGCCGCTATTCCTGAAAAACAAATACATGCTGGGTGAAGAGTTCTCCATGCTCGACGTGGCAATCGCTCCCTTGCTGTGGCGTCTCGATCACTACGGTGTGGAACTGTCGAAAACGGCAGCGCCACTGATGAAATATGCAGAAAGAATCTTTTCGCGCCCGGCCTATATCGAAGCACTGACACCTTCAGAAAAAGTCATGCGCAGATAAGTCTGGCTGAATGCCCGCCCGGCGAAGTTTTATTACGCTCGGCGGGTACTTCAGATGCAGATCGTTTTCATCCCTGAAGTCCAAGGTTTTACTCATGTCAGATCCTTCTACCAAGCCCTACCTGTTGCGCGCACTCTACGAGTGGTGCAGCGATAGCGGTTTTACGCCTTACATTGTGGTGCTGGTTGATTCATCCACGCGGGTGCCGATGGAATTCGTCAAGGATGGCCAGATCGTCTTGAACATCAGTTTCAATGCGACCGGGCACCTGAAAATTGACAATGACTTCATTCATTTCAAAGCGCGCTTTGGTGGCGTGATGCGTGAAATTGAAGTGCCGGTTGCCAATGTGAGTGCAATTTACGCGCGTGAAAATGGTCAGGGCATGGCCTTTGACGTACAGCGCGAGCGTGATGAAGGCAATAAGCCGCCGCTGCGCCGCGGACCGGACGCCAGTAACCAGCGAACCGAAGCCGGGCCTTCTTTATCGTCGGTACCCTCCACGCCTTCTTCGCAAGTGCAGTCAGAGGATAAAAAAGAGAGCAATGATGATGAGCCGGAACCGCCAAAGAAGGGCGGACGTCCAACGCTCACTCGGATCAAATAAAGTATAATCTCGAGCTTGAAAGAAATGCCGACTTAGCTCATCAGGTAGAGCACATGATTTGTAATCATGGGGTGGCGGGTTCGAGTCCTGCAGTCGGCACCAAAAATTCAAGCAAAAAGCCCAGATCGAAACGTCTGGGCTTTTTGCTTTTCAGGCCAATGCAGATTCATCCTGCGTTTTCTTTTACCCACCGAAGAATATCTGCTGAAGTCATCGCGCCACTGGCACGGGCAAGTTCGACGCCTTCGCGAAACAGGATCATGGTCGGAATGCTGCGAATACGGTGGCGCACGCTGATTTTAGGTGAGGCTTCGGTGTCCACTTTTGCAAAGCGTACCGCAGGCAATTGCTGTGCAGCCAAAGCGAATTGCGGGCCCATCATTTTGCAGGGGCCACACCACTCAGCCCAGAAATCTACCAGCACAGGAAGCTGCGTGCCCTCGGTATAGCGCGCGAAATTCTCATCGTTGAGCGCGATGGGTTGAGACTTCATCAAATCAGTCCCGCATTTGCCGCAGCTTGGGTGTTCCAGGAGTCGCTCTTCGGGGACGCGATTTTTTGCAAGGCAGCTAGGGCATATGAGGTGCATGGTGTTCTCCTGAAATCAATAACACCACTTGGTGATGAAATTGACACATTCAAGCCTTAGCCGTTGCCATGCCGTTCAGCAGGCACTGCGCATCGTATTTGCGTAAGAACTGAATCCCTATATTTTCTGAAGCAGCGATGCTGCTAGCAGCAGCGACTGATACGCCCGTTGCCGCCGTAGCGCGCATCTTGCCGCTCACGGAAAAATTCTTCGTAACTCATGGCCGGCTTGTCGGGGTGCTGCTCCTGCATGTGCGTGAGGTAAACATCGTAGTCGGGCAAGCCCACCATCAGGCGGGCGGTCTGCCCGAGGTAGGCGCCCAACTTGCCCAATTCATTACCGAGGTCGGTGAACATGATGTTGTTTTAGACCTTGGCAATGTCAATGGAAACAAAGACTGTTTCAATGCTGCTTGGATGTTTCTCGCGCAAAGCACGGGCACAAGCGCGAATGCCGAAAAATAAAATCGATAACACCACTGCCATGAAAATCGCGGCAAGAGACGCATCGATGTAATCGTTAAGAATAATCTGCTGCATCTGCAGCACCGACTTAGCCGGAGCAAGCAACTGGCCTTCTGCCAGCGCAGCTTTGTATTTATTTGCATGAGCGAGGAAACCAATTTTCGGATTGGCATGAAACAGTTTCTGGTAACCCGCCGTCAGCGTGCAAATCAGTAGCCAGATGGTTGGCAGCACGGTTACCCAGGCCAGTTTTTCGCGCTTGAGTTTGAACAGCACCACCGTTGCCAGTGTCAGCGCAATGGCCGCAAGCATTTGATTTGAGATGCCAAACAGCGGCCACAGCGTATTGATGCCGCCCAGCGGATCAACCACGCCCTGATACAGGAAATACCCCCAGGCAGCCACGCACAGCAAAGTGGCAATCATGTTCGAAGCCAGCGCTGGGATGTTTTTGAATGGCGGGATCAGCGTGCCGATTAAGTCTTGCAGCATGAAGCGGCCAACGCGGGTTCCGGCATCGACGGCCGTAAGAATAAACAGCGCTTCAAACAAAATCGCAAAGTGATACCAGAACGCCATCAGCGCCTTGCCGCCCAGTGCGGCGGAAAAAATCTGCGCCATGCCGACGGCCAGCGTTGGTGCGCCACCGGCACGGGAAATGATGGTGGTTTCGCCGACGTCTTTTGCTGTTTGCAACAGCATCTCCGGGGTGACAACAAAGCCCCACTGGCTGATCGCTAATGCGGCGCTCTCGGCGGTGGTACCGATCAGGGCTGCCGGACTGTTCATGGCAAAGTACACACCCGGCTCAATGATGGATGCCGCAACCAATGCCATCACCGCGACGAAGGATTCCATCAGCATGCCGCCATAACCGATGTAAGTGGCGTGGGTTTCGTTTTCCAGCAGCTTGGGTGTGGTGCCCGACGAGATCAGCGCGTGAAAGCCGGACACGGCACCACAGGCAATGGTAATGAACAGGAAAGGAAACAAGGTACCCGACCAGACCGGACCGGTGCCGTCAATAAACTGGGTGAGGGCAGGCATTTTGAGTTGCGGTGCCATGACCACGATGCCAAGCGCCAGACAAACGATGGCGCCAATTTTCAAAAAGGTCGACAGATAGTCACGCGGGGCCAGCAGCAGCCACACCGGCAACACCGAGGCGACGACGCCATAGCCAAGCAGCATCCAGGTCAGTTGTTTGCCATCGAAGGTGAACATGGCAGCCAGGTCCGGATCGGCTGCGACATGTCCACCAACAACAATCGACAGCATCAGCAAGACAAAGCCGATGACGGAAATTTCGCCAATGTGGCCGGGGCGAATGTAGCGGCCGTAAATGCCCATGAAAAAAGCAATCGGAATGGTGGCGGCGACAGTGAAAGTACCCCAGGGACTGTGCGCTAAGGCCTTCACTACAATCAGTGCCAGCACTGCCAGCAGAATGGTCATGATCATGAACGTGCCGAACAAGGCAATCACGCCCGGCACCAGACCGAGTTCGGATTTGATCAGGTCGCCGAGTGAGCGGCCATCGCGTCGAACTGACACAAACAAGATCATGAAATCCTGCACCGCTCCGGCCAGAATGGCACCCGAGAGTATCCACATCACGCCGGGCAAATAACCCATTTGCGCGGCCAGTACCGGACCGACCAGCGGGCCGGCGCCAGCGATCGCGGCGAAGTGGTGGCCGAACAGCACATGCTTGTTGGTAGGGACGTAATCGAGGCCATCGTTGAGGCGCACCGCTGGGGTTGCGCGATTAGCGTCCAGACCCATGACGGTGTTGGCGATGTAGCGGCCATAAAAGCGATAGCCGATTAAATAAACGGCGACCGCGGCGACCACGATCCATAATGCATTAATGCTTTCGCCGCGCGACAAGGCAATAACGCCCAAGGCGCACGCGCCGACGATGGCTAAGGCCGCCCAACCAGCCTGCTTCAGGATGACGCTCATGTATTTCTCCGAAGTTGAAATCGCATCTGATTCTTCAATGAACGCGGATTATAACTCTGAAAAACCAATGCCTTATATGAGCTATGCGGATGAATTATTTGTTCCCCTTCTCGTGTAATAATCACCGCACAAAAGCATGTAAAAAGGAGACAGTGTGAACCCATCAAACATCCATTCCGCAGCCCGTGAATTACTCAGCCAGCGTTTGTCGCTGGAGCCCATTAGTGCATTGCCCGCAGACTTGCAGCCGCAAAGTATCAGCGAGGGTTACGCTATTCAGGCGGCATTAAACAGTCAATTGACCCGTGCCGGTCTGGGTGACTTGGTGGGCCACAAAATTGGCTGCACCACGCCGGTCATGCAGGCGTTCGTCAATATCAAGCATCCCTGCGCGGGTCAGATTTTTAGTCACACCGTCATGCATGGTCACGGCAGCGTGCCGCGTAACGGCTTTGTGAAAATCGGCATGGAGTGCGAAATTGCCGTCCAACTCGTTGCGGATTTGCCGGCGCAAAAAGCCCTCTATTCCCAGGATACAGTCAGCCATGCTGTCGGCGCGGTGATGGCGGCCATCGAGCTGGTGGATGAGCGCTACGACAATTACAGCAAGCTGGGTATTCCGACCTTGATTGCAGATGATTTTTTCAATGCCGGTTGCGTACTCGGTGAGCCAGTTGCAAATTGGCGTGAACTGGATCTGGCAGCCTTGGTGGGTGTGACCACGATTAACGGCATCGAAGCCGGTCGCGGTCAGGGCGCGCTGGTAATGGGGCATCCTTTGAATGCGCTGGCCTGGCTGGCCAATTCCAGAGCCGAACATGGGCTGCCGGGATTAAAGGCTGGTGAATTTGTTTTGCTGGGCAGCGTGGTCGAAACCAAATGGTTGAATGCCGGTGACCGGGTCAAAATCGACATCACTGGTTTGGGAAGCATCAGCCTCGATATTGAGGCCTGAAGCAAAAAATTGCGGGCTGTGGTTTACTGAAAAAAATTTAAAACAGGAGAAAACCATGCGCAGATTTTTTATTTTGGCAGCGATGCTGTTGTGTTTGTCGCCTGTGGTGCAGTCGGACGACAAAGTCGAGCATGGCGACTGGACGTCACAATTTCAGGACGACATGGGCGAAGCCACAACGCACGAAAATGGCTTGTCCGTATTTGGCATGCTGTGCGCCAGCGGTAGCTGCCGTTATTACTTCGCCAATAGCACCGATTGCGAAACGGGCGTTAATTATCCGTTAATGCTCACAACGCAAAACGGCAAATTTGGCGTTAATGCGGTGTGTGAACCTATGGCCAGCGCCAATGGCGACGTGATGCTGTATTGGTTTGATGAATCCGATGCGATTAATCAGGCATTGCAGAAAACACCGAAGCTCAGTGTGGCTTATCCACTGGCGGATGGCCAGTTCAAGATCAGTAACTTTTCGATGAAGGGTTACGAGGCAGCCATTGAGCGTATGGTCAATGGCATTCGGGATCGGTCTGCGCCGCGTACTTAGTGCGTCAGGCTTGGCCTGGTTTCAGGCCAGCCCAGCGCGGCACCAGTGCATGTTCTATTGCAAACAAGTCCAGTACGCGGCCCACCGTATGGTCAACCATCTCGACAATGCTTTGTGGCCGTTGATAGAGTGCAGGTAGCGGCGGGAAGATTATGCCGCCCATCTCGGTTACCGCAGTCATGTTGCGTAGATGGGCCAGATTGAACGGCGTCTCGCGCACCATCAGCACCAGCCGCCGTCTTTCTTTCAACATCACATCGGCGGCGCGGGTGATCAGGTTGTCGCACAAGCCGTGCGCAACAGAACCCAGGGTTTTCATCGAGCACGGCGAAATCACCATGCCTTCAGACTGAAACGAGCCGCTGGCCACACAGGCACCCACGTCGCGCACGTTGTGGACTGAATCAGCCAGCGCTTCCACGTCTTTGCGTTTCATGTCCAGCTCATGGTGCATGGACAAGACCCCGGATTCTGAAATCATCAGATGGGTTTCGATGCCGTCGATCTCACGCAGTGTTTCGAGCAAGCGCACCCCATACAAGGCACCTGACGCGCCCGTGATGGCGACGACTAATCGTTTCACAATCGACTTAAGCTTGCACTAAGGTTTTCAGTTCGCCGGATTCAAACATCTCGTTCATGATGTCCGCGCCGCCGATGAATTCACCCTTGATGTAGAGCTGGGGAATGGTTGGCCAGTTTGAAAATTCCTTGATGCCCTGACGCACGCCGTCGTCTTCCAGCACATTGATGGTGACCAGATCTTGCACACCGATGGCTTTCAAGACTTCAATCGCACGGCCGGAAAATCCGCATTGGGGAAATTGCGCCGAGCCTTTCATGAACAGCACCACAGGGTTGCCGGTTACGGTTTCTTTAATCCAGGTTTGTACGTCGCTCATAGAGTCCTCGCTGTAAATAGTTTGTCCATTATAGGAAAAATGGCCGGGTAGTGCTGACGCGGCACGGAAAAGCCGTGCCGTCTTGCTGTTTAGCCTTTCAATTTTGCAAAGGCCGCCGCCATGGCATTGCCCGCAGGTGCTAGCTCGCGCCGCTGCTGCTGTTCCATGCGCTGGCCGTCAGTACGGTCGGCCTTTTGCTGCGGCTTGGCACCGGCCACGGGTGCAGAGTCTGATAAGCGCATGGTCAGTGCAATGCGTTTGCGTTTGGGGTCGACTTCCAATACCTTCACTTTCACCACCTGCCCGGCCTTGACCACGGTGTGCGGATCTTTGACGAAGGTATTCGACAAGGCCGAGATATGTACCAACCCGTCCTGATGCACGCCAATGTCGACGAAGGCGCCAAAGGCCGCGACATTGGTCACGACGCCTTCCAGAATCATGTCCGGGCGCAGATCACTCATCGCTTCCACGCCTTCCTTGAAGCTGGCCGTGACAAACTCGGGGCGCGGATCGCGGCCGGGCTTGTCCAGTTCTTTCAAAATATCGGCCACAGTCGGCAGGCCAAAGCGCTCATCAGCAAAGCGTTTCGGGTCCAGTGACTTTAACAAGGCGCTGTCGCCGATGACGCCCTTCACATCGCGTTTGATTTCAGCGAGAATTTTTTCCACCAGCGGATAGGATTCCGGATGCACTGCGGACGCGTCCAGAGGATTATCGCCACCCATTACGCGCAAGAAGCCGGCGGCCTGCTCGAAGGTTTTGTCGCCCAGACGGGGCACTGCGCGCAGCGCCGCACGTGAGCGGAACATGCCCTGCGCATCGCGGTAAGTGACAATGCTTTGCGCCACACTGGCGTTGAGGCCCGACACACGCGCCAGCAAGGGCGCAGAGGCGGTGTTGACATCCACCCCTACGGCATTGACGCAATCTTCCACTACGGCGTCCAGCGAGCGTGCCAGCTGGGTCTGCGACACATCATGCTGATACTGGCCCACGCCGATTGATTTCGGATCAATTTTCACCAGTTCAGCCAGCGGATCTTGTAGGCGGCGGGCAATCGATACCGCGCCGCGAATCGACACATCCATGTCCGGCAGTTCGCGCGAGGCAAACTCGGACGCCGAATACACCGATGCGCCGGCTTCGGAGACCACAATTTTGTTCAGTTTCAGTTCGGGCCGCAGCTTGATCAAATCCTGCGCCAGCTTGTCGGTTTCGCGGGAAGCCGTGCCATTGCCGATCGAGATCAGTGACACCTGATGCTTCTCGGCCAGTTGCGCCAGTACATGCAGCGAGCCGTCCCAGTCATTGCGCGGCTGATGCGGATAAATGGTGGCGGACTCGACAAATTTGCCGGTCGCATCCACCACCGCGACCTTGACGCCGGTGCGCAAGCCCGGGTCCAGACCCATGGTGGCGCGCGGGCCAGCCGGTGCCGCCAGCAACAAAGCTTGCAGATTGCGAGCAAAGACGCGAATCGCTTCGGCCTCGGCTTCTTCGCGCAACTTGCCCATCAGCTCGGTATCGAGGTGCATGAAAATTTTCACGCGCCAGGTCCAGCGCACCGTGTCCATTAGCCATTTGTCGGCCGGCCGGCTTTGCTGGCTGATGCCAAAGCGCTGGGCGATGCGGCTTTCGCAAGGATTGGGCGGCGCATCCCACTTGGGCTTTTCGGCTTCGGTATCGAGCCGCAAGGTGACCGTCAGCATTTCTTCGCGACGGCCGCGCAATAGCGCTAAGGCACGATGCGAAGGAATGCTGGAGAGGTTTTCCATGTAGTCAAAATAATCGGCAAATTTTTCACCGGCATCGGCTTTGCCTTCAATGACTTTGGATTCGACAACACCATGCTCGCTCAGGTATTCACGCAGCGCCTGCAGCAGCGGTGCATCTTCTGCAAAGCGCTCCATCAGAATCTGCCGTGCGCCATCAAGTGCGGCCTTGGTGTCGGCAATGCCGGGATTTTCTCCTTGCTCGGTCGTGAAGGCGGCCCTGATATAGGTGGCAGCTTCCGTTTCCGGGTCCAGCATCGGGTTGTTCAGCAAGGCGTTGGCCAGAGGCTCGAGTCCGGCTTCGAGCGCAATTTGCGCCTTGGTGCGGCGCTTGACCCTGTACGGCAGATACAAATCTTCGAGCCGGGTTTTATCTTCGGCGTGGGTGAGCGCGTCCAGCAGGACGGGGGTCATTTTTCCCTGCTCTTCTATCGAGCTGAAGATGGCGGTGCGGCGGGCTTCCAGCTCGCGCAGATAGCGCAGGCGCTCTTCCAGCAAGCGCAGCTGAATATCGTCAAGCCCGCCAGTCACTTCTTTACGATAGCGGGCAATAAAAGGCACGGTCGCGCCTTCATCGAGCAAGGCCACGGCAGCGGCGACTTGATTGGGACGGGCAGCCAGTTCGATGGCCAGGCGTTGTTCAATAGTGGGCAACATCAGTCAATCCGCAATTCTGTACAGGAGCGACGGATGATACGCAAATTTGCCGCCCGCGCCAGTCTTGACAGATGGCCTTAATTGACGGGCAAGTGCGCACCGGAGACGCGGAGAATGCCGGCCAGATCGGGCCAGCTTTGTACCGACTCCCAACCGGCGTCACGCAACAGGGCTTGTACCGCATCGGCCTGATCATAGCCATGCTCCATCAGTAGCCAGCCTCCGGCTTTCAGATGGGCTGGCGCGCCTTGCACAATCCGGCTCAAAGCGTCCAGACCGTTCTGATGATCCGTTAAGGCCGACAGTGGTTCAAAGCGCAGGTCGCCCTGCGACAAATGCGCGTCGCCAGCCACGATATAAGGCGGATTGCTGACGATCAGATCGAACTCGCCGTTAATAGTGCCATACCAGTCGCTGTGCAAAAACTGCACGCTCACTTTATTGCTTGCAGCGTTTTGCTTCGCCACTTCCAGCGCGGCCTCACTGATATCGCTGGCGGTCATGCTGGCCTCGGTGCGCAAGTGGGCCAGCGCCACGGCCACGGCGC
Source organism: Burkholderiales bacterium (assembly GCA_947451925.1). Classification (GTDB taxonomy): domain Bacteria; phylum Pseudomonadota; class Gammaproteobacteria; order Burkholderiales; family Burkholderiaceae_D; genus Pernthalerella. The sequence continues at coordinate 114,389 of CANGAW010000002.1, forward strand.
CCGAGCCGGTGCCAAGATCAATGGCACTGCCACCCTCTGGCAAATAGCGAGCGGCAAGCTCGACTAACAATTCGGTTTCGGGACGGGGAATCAGGACGGCAGGCGTGACATGAAAAGGCAGACCGAAAAATTCGCGTTGGCCGGTGATATAGGCAATGGGCTCGCCGGCGAGGCGTCGTTGAAAAAGCCGCTGTATGTTTTCCAGCGCTGGTTCACTCAGTGATTCAAGCGCACGAATCACCAGCTGCACACGCGAGCATTGCAGTGCATGCGCGATCAGGATGCGGGCGTCGGTCGGGTCAAGCAGCCCCTGCCGCAGCAGGCCATCAATGGTCATCGGCGTCGCAGCGCGGTGGGGATCAGCACCAGCGCAAATAACGCGAACCACAGCAGCGACCATTGCGGGATCGACAAACCCAAAATAGGATCGTAAACCGTGGTGCACAAGCCATCGGCCTGAAACAGGAAAGGCAGTAATTCGGCAGTGAAGATTTTGTTGAGCGATGTCTCTAGCGGATCGATGCCGCAAGAAAAACTCGGGTGCGCTTTGATCCACAGGTGCCAGCCCGCAATCCCGGCGCCGGTCAATGCAGCCAGGCTGGCTAAGCCGGTGCCTGTTCTGCGTGCACCTTCTGGCAAGACCAGCGTGACCAGACAGAGCAGGGCCACCGCAACAAAGGCATAGCGTTGCAGCACGCACAGCGGACAGGGCAGCATGTCGCGCATGAATTGCAGGTAAAGGCCAAAGCCCAACAGGCCGATGGCAATCAGAGCCGTGCTTAACAGAGTCAGTTTGGAGCGGTTCATAGAATCAGGGCTATCCATCAATGTGTTTGGGTCACAGCAGCCAGCAGGCTTAATGCGATTCGGCCAGTGCTGCCAATTGTTCAGTCTGATGCTCGGCCATTAACGCAGAAGTCAGTTCGGTCAGATCGCCGTCCATCACCATGTCGAGCTTGTACAGCGTCAGGTTAATGCGGTGATCGGTAATGCGGCCTTGCGGAAAATTATAGGTCCGAATCCGCTCGCTGCGGTCACCGGAACCAATCAGCGATTTACGGGTGGCGGCTTCGCTCGATTGTTGCGCGCGCAATTGCACGTCCTTGATGCGGGTCGCCAGCACCTTCATCGCCTGCGCTTTGTTCTTGTGCTGACTGCGGTCATCCTGGCATTCAACCACGATGCCGGTTGGCAGATGGGTAATGCGCACCGCCGAGTCGGTTTTATTAATATGCTGGCCACCCGCGCCGGAGGCGCGATAGGTGTCTATGCGCAAATCGGCCGGATTGATGTCCACGTCGCCGATTTCATCGGCTTCCGGCATCACCGCCACCGTGCAGGCGGAGGTATGAATTCTGCCCTGTGTTTCGGTGGTCGGTACGCGTTGCACACGGTGGCCGCCGGACTCGAATTTCAGTTTCGAGTACACGTTCTCGCCAATCAGGCGCACGATCACTTCCTTGTAGCCGCCAATTTCGGACGGCGACTCCGATACCATTTCAATCTGCCAGCGGCAGCGTTCGGCATAGCGCAAATACATGCGCAACAAGTCGCCGGCAAAGAGTGCCGATTCGTCGCCGCCGGTGCCGGCGCGGATTTCCAGAAAAATATTGCGCTCGTCATTCGGGTCTTTCGGCAGCAGCATTTTTTGCAGATCGATTTCCAGTTGCTCTACCCGCGTTTTGGCCGCGTCCCATTCTTCTTGCGCGAACTCTTTCATCTCGGGGTCGCTCATCATCTCTTGCGCAGCCCGGATGTCGACATTGGCTTCCAGCCACGCCGTATGGACGGCGACGACCGGTTCGAGTTCGGCATGTTCGCGGGTCAGCTTCCTGTATTGGTCCATGTCGGCGGTGGCGTTTTCCTGATTCATCAGGGTGCCGACTTCTTCCAGACGGTGGCTGAGCTGATCGAGCTTCGATAGCAGGGACGGTTTCATCGCAAATCCGGTGGGGTTGGGTGGTGCGGCGGCAGCCGCAGCAGTGCAGGCGTTCGCGCATAGCGAACAAGAAGACAGTGCGCTAGCGCCTGGTGCGAAACAGTTGCGGCAGTAATTGCGCTAAGCGTGCGCGCTCGTCCGCATCAGCGGCATGCAGTGCCTGTTGCGGGCCATGCAGAAATTTGGCGGTCAGGCCTTTGGACAAGGCTTCGAGTACTGCTTCAATATCTTCGCCCTTGGCCAGTAGTTTGCGTGCGCGATCGAGTTCAGTCTGGCGCATGACTTCGCTGGATTCATGCAAGTCCTGAATCAGCGGCACGATGGCCCGCCCATCTACCCAGTGCATGAAGGACTGCACCCGGGTTTCAATAATGGCTTCTGCCTGCGCCACCGCAGCCTGCCGGTTTTCCATGCCGGTTTGCACCGCCGAGCCCAAATCATCGACCGTATATAAGAACACATCATCGAGTCGGCCGACTTCGGCTTCAATATCGCGCGGCACCGCCAGGTCGACCATGAATATCGGTTTGCGGCGGCGGGCCTTGATGGCGCGCTCAACCATGCCCAAGCCAATAATCGGCAAGCTCGATGCGGTGCAAGAAACCACAATATCGAAATGCGCCAACTGGTCCGGCAACTCGCCCAGCCGCAAGGCGCGGCCATTGAAACGATGGGCCAGTTGTTCGGCACGCTCAAGGGTGCGGTTGGCAATGGTCAGGCTTTTCGGGTTTTGCGCAGCAAAGTGGGTGGCGCACAATTCGATCATTTCACCGGCGCCGATGAACAACACATGCTGCTCGTGAATCTGCTCGAAAATGCGCTGCGAAAGCCGGACCGCAGCGGCCGCCATGGACACACTGTGGGCACCGATTTCGGTAGTTGAGCGCACTTCCTTGGCCACCGAAAAAGTACGTTGAAACATCTGGTGCAGATACATGCCCAGTCCGCCGGCAGCATCAGCCTGACGCACGGCGTCTTTCATTTGCCCCAGAATTTGCGGCTCGCCCAGCACCATCGAATCCAGCCCTGAGGCGACCCGGAACGCATGGCGCACCGCGCTGTGCTGCGGCAGCGCATACAGATAAGGGCGCAACTCGGCATAAGGCAGCTTGTGATAATCGGCGACGAAATGTGCAGTCGCATCAATGGCAGCCTCAACATCGTCACCGATGCCGGTGGCGGCATAAATTTCGGTACGGTTGCAGGTCGACAGAATCGCTGCTTCCTGCGGCTGCGCGCTATGGCGTGTCTGGCTGACATGACTAAACCAGGCGCACGCCGACGACACTGCCGAGCCAAGCTGATCGGCAGGGAAGGCAACCTTCTCGCGCAGCGAGACAGGGGCAGTAGTGTGGTTCAGCCCGACGGCGAGCAATTGCATGGGGGCGATGTGCAGCAGGAAAGTTTAATGGTCCGTATTATAGCCGTTGACAGCCCGGATCTGCGGGTGCCGGCCACTTCAGCCAGGTTTTAAGCCGCCACTTTTTCCAGTCTATAGCCATAGCTATAAACCGGTACCAGCCGAAAGCCATGCTCGGGACGCAATGCCAGTTTGCTGCGGACCCGGGAAACATGGGTATCCATGGTGCGCGAGGCGACCTGCGGTTCGCGTCCCCACACCGCCTCCAGAATGAAGGCCCTTGATAAGGGCCGGTCGAGATTACGAAAAAACAGCAGCGCTAGATCAAATTCTTTTTGCGTCAGCTCGATCGTTTCGCCCTTAATGCAAAGCCGGGAAGCACGCGGATCGAACGCATAGGCGCCCGATTCCAGTATTTCATTCACGTTTTGCGTCGGATAGGCATGGCGCAGCAAAACCTGCACCCGCAGCAACAGCTCGGCACGGCGAAGCGGGCGAATCAGGAAATCATCGGCACCGAGAGCGCGGCCGGTGATGATGGCGTCTTCATTGGCGCTGTTAGCTACCAGTAAAACCGGCAGTCTGAACGGTACATGCTCGCGCACCCAGCGCAGCGCATCGGCGCTGCCGGCATCTGGTGTCTGCCATTGCAAAATCAGTAACTCGACACTGTCCCTACGCAAGTGCGACAACAACTCCTTAGCGTCGGTAAAAAGCTGGCATGCATGCCCGGCTGCAGTTAAGGCATCCGTCAGCAGTTTGCCTTCAGTTTGTTCATCAATGAGTAAGGCAATGCGCATTGTTTGCGGATCAAAAAATAATAAGGAATAAGCGTTGCGTTCAGTTTAAGGGCGTAGCCACCTAATGCAAGTCAGGAAAGCAAAGACGCTGGGTCCCGATGAAAATCGGGACCCAGCGTCTTCGTTTAAAAACACGTTTGAAAATGAATCAGCCAAAACACAGTATCTTGTTCATCAACAAACGCTACGGTTTGCTAGTGAATAATTTTCGTGTCTGATTTTCGAATGGGGTGAATGATAATGCGATAATCATTTCCAATCTTCAACAACCCAGAAAAAACCATGATTCTCGAACTCGCCGACATCCATATCCAGCCAGGCAAGCAAGCCGAATTTGATGTGGCAATTTTGCACGGTGTGCAAACCGTAATTAGCAAAGCCAAGGGATTTCAGGGCTATAAAATTAATAAGGGTATGGAGTCGCCTGAGCGTTACGTGCTGATGATTTTCTGGGAAACCCTGGAAAACCACACCGTCGATTTTCGTTCTTCACCAGCCTTTGCCGAATGGCGTGCCATCGTCGGCCCATTTTTTGCAGCACCGCCAGTGGTCGAGCATTTCACCCTGATGGCAAAGTCGGCGTAATTTCACGGCGTACTAATGTTGTGGCGGCGCTGCCATAGGCCGCGTAGTGCAATTGCACTAGCTTCGTTGTTTATGCCGGCAAATTAGCATGGACTACCTCTTTGCTTGTTAATCTCTCTGCAGAGTCTGAGGCGTTGCCTGCGCTTCAGACCTGTTGTCTTTTCTGCGCTGTGAAATTTCTCTGACTCGTTGACTATTTGCCGACTGGATGTCTGATGCAAATTGAGCCTGATGTGCCGTCAAGCCTGATTGCTTGTTATTACGAAGGCGCGACGCAGCCGGGACGTTATTCGCAAGCCCTGCAACAAATGCTGGAGTATTTGCATTGTGAACAGGCCCGGCTGACTGTCTGGGACAGCCGAGGCAATTGGGGCTGTACACATCAGGCACTGCGTGACCAGGACCGCTGGCAACTCAGTTCGCAAGATCATGTCTTGCCCCGCGATGAAATCCGTAAGCTCGTCAGTGGCATGCAGGTTGGTAGTTGGCAGGTTATGGAACAAGCATTTACTGTAATGAGCCATACCGATGGGGTGACGCAAACTTCAGTGCATCAGCCTGCGCTGTGCATACGGCTGTTGGGTGGTCAGGGGACAGAAGCATTTTTGTCCTTCAAAAAAAATAATTGGGACGGTCGGTCTGCGCAACGCCTGCTGCCGCATGCCGAAGCACTGACACGGCCGCTGATACCGGCTTTGCACTTGATGCTGCACATGCGCAGGCTCACACAACAGACGGCTTACACCAGCATGGCGCTCGACTGCATACGCATGCCCATGCTGCTGCTGGATCCGGCCATGCGTGTGCTGGTGGTCAATACGGCAGCGCAATCGTTGCTGCAGACCCGGGGCAATCGGGACAGCGGCGCGGGCAGCATGATTCTCGCTGGCGTGTCGGGCGAAAAAATTGGGCCACTGGTCAGACACGCTTGTGGCCTTGCCGGTCCGGTTGTGGCCAGCGTCTTGCATGTCAACGCCAATGCTGGTGAGACGGCCTTGCAAATTCTGGTGTTGCCGGTTGCCGCAAAAGCTGGTTTACCCGGAGCTGGTCCAGCTGCGCTGGTGCTGGTGCACGGCCAGAGCAGTGGACACGAATCTGTTGCGCAGTTATTGCAGCACATTTATAAACTCACGCCGGCTGAAGCCCGGCTGGCGATGCTGATTTTGCGTGGCGAGTCGCCTGCGGCTGCAGCGCTGAGTCTGCAAGTGAGTGTGCCGACTGTGCGCAGTCAGATTTCTGCCATTTTGAAAAAAACCGGCGCGGTACGTCAATCCGATCTGGTGCGCAGACTCTCCGCGCTGCTGCTGATCAGCCAGCGCCACGGTAACCCTTGAGAGACGCCCAGTCTCGAACTTGTCGCATTTTATCCCCCCTTGCTAGTACGACGACCTCGTTCATCTGAACGATGCTAGCTCACAGGCTGCATCTTAAGATTTGACCAAGGTTCAGCGACTGCCTGCGGGCTGTTCATGAACTGTCTGCCATTTTCTGTTTTTAAAAACGATTGGAGATTTCATGACCACCACCAGCTATGTCAGCGTCACCACCGACCTGACTGACTATGCGCCCGACTCAACAGCCTATCTGACTGCCAATGGTTTTGCCGCCGGTGCGGCGATTGAATTGCAAGTCTTGCATGTCAGTGACGCGGGTGCCGATGGCATCTTCGGCACCCTAGATGATGGGGTTGAAAATCTCGCGGGTGACGGTCACGATGCATGGACCGTTGTCGATGGCAGCGCCGGCGATCTGGATGGCCTGGTCAATGGCAGCGTAATGACAAGCTGGTATGTGAATCCTGACGATTCGGCGGGAGCGACATTTTTGCTGACTGCCAAAGATGACAATGGGCTGGTAGCCAGTACAAGCTTTACGGATGCCGTCGGTTCGATCAGCAAGGTCTATCAGCATTGGGCAGACGGTGACACGCAGGCGGCAGACTGGAATAACAATATTCTCAGTGATGCGAAGTCAAACTATTTTGAAGGGGAAGTCATACCGCATGTGTTTGCCTACAAGGCATCAAACCAGACGCCCCTGGTCAACGGTGCCACCTATTCGTTCAATATTACTTACAACTACTATCAGGCCAATTCCCATGCAGGCGGTTTTGCCTACATTACCACCTACAACACCGATCGCGATCCTGCTTCTCTGAACGCCACCACACCGTCGGAAGTCCTGGTTCAGGACAGCACTTTTACCAATGGCGCCGACGCGGCCCATGGTGGCATGCAAGGCAGTTTTTATACAGTGGATGCCAACATCACCGCTGTCAGTGGGCCGGTCACTTCAGGCTCAGGCACGCTGGATCGTACAGTCACCGTCACTTTCCAATATGCCGGCGTCACCACCACAAACGGTTTGGCAGAAATTTACTATGGTCTCTATGTGGCTACGCCTGGCCAGGTAAACAATTCCCAATATGGCGCCAATGCGTGGACCGGCGGGTCGCTACAGACAACCGTGGATATTGGCGGGTCTGGAGCGACGTCGATTCAGTTAGCGCCATCGGCCATCATTGTCGGGTCCATCAGCGGGTATAAATTTGGCGATGTCAACGGCAATGGCATTTGGGACAAAGCAAGTGGTGAAGTCGGACTTGCAAGCTGGACGATTTATTTGGACGCCAATAATAATCGCGTCATGGATCAGGGTGAGCGATCGACAACAACAGATGCGGCAGGCTTCTATACCTTTTCCGTCACGCCAGATGCGAACCCCACGACAGTGACGAATGACCCTTATGTTGTGCGCGAAGTGAATCAGGCTGGATGGACGCAAACAACGACTAATCCGACAGGCATACTCATTTCTGCTGCCGACCCGACCGAGGCCAATGTGAACTTCGGCAATCAGGCAATCATCAAACTGCTGCACATCGAGAAAGACGCCAGCGTTCCGGGTGGCACGGCCAATGTTGCAGGTGAAACGATTAGCTATACCTACGTCGTCACCAATCTGGGCAATGCAGCCATTGCGGATGTGATGGTACGCGATGATAACGCGACCCCAGGCAACACCAGCGACGACTTCAATGCTACCTATGTCAGTGGTGACACCAACAATAATACTTTGCTCGATACCGCCGAAATCTGGACTTACAGCAGTAGCCGAACAGTCACGCAAGCCATCATTGACGCTGGCAGCGACCTGATCAATATGGCGACAGTAACTGGCACCGGCGCGACATCAGATACCGATGATGCAAGCGTTGATGTAGTGCAAAGCCCTGCCTTTACGATCGCCAAAGAAGTCAGCTCAGTCACTGGCGGCGTTGATGGCAACAAGGTCGACAGTGCCGGTGATGTAATTAATTACACCATTGTGCTAACCAACACCGGCAACCAAAGTCTGATGGGTGTGACGATGGTGGATCCGTTTGCAATGACGCTCAGTGGTGCGACTGAATCCGGTGTCGTCAACGGACTATTGGATGTGGGCGAAACCTGGAGCTACACTGCAACGCATACGGTGACGCAAGATGAAATCAATGCAGGGACTACGCTGGTCAATGTGGCCACCGGCGACACCGATCAGACGGATGCTTTGTCCGATGATGCCAGTACCCCAATCCTGACAGCGCCATCCTTCAGTATTGTCAAAGAGGTCAGCTCCGTGACTGGTGGCACTGGCGGCAATAAAGTCGACAGTGCCGGAGATGTGATCCACTACACGATTGTGATGACCAACACCGGCAACCAAAGTCTGACGGGTGTGACGATGGTGGATCCGTTTGCTACGACGCTCAGTAGCGCAACCGAATCCGGTAACGACAACGGCATTTTGGAGGTGGGTGAAACCTGGAGCTACACCGCAACGCATACGGTAACGCAAGATGAAATCAATGCGAGAGTAAATCTGGTCAATGTGGCCACCGGCGACACTGATCAGACCGAATCTTTATCGGATGATGCCATTACCGCTATTTTGCGGGTAGCTTCTTTCAGCATCGTAAAGGACGTGAGTTCTGTTACCGGTGGCACCGCCGACAACGAGGCCGACAGTAACGGTGATGTCATTCATTACACGATTGTACTAACCAACACGGGTAACCAAAGTCTGACCGGTGTGACGATGGTGGATCCGTTTGCAACGACGCTCAGTGGGGCAATCGAATCCGATATCACAGATGGCGTTTTAGAGGTGGGCGAAACCTGGCGCTACACCGCAACGCATA